>CANKVI010000078.1 GCA_947487095.1 Acidimicrobiaceae bacterium
AACACCAAAGTGTTTGGTCCCGATGACAACACCAATCGCAAAGCCAACATGGTGCGGGCTAGTTCACCACCCGAAGCAACCTTGGTCAACGGCATAACCGGTGAACCTGGGTTGGCAGCCAGCAAAAACACGACATCGTCACCCGGGTCCGCCCCCACGGAAACATCGATCACTGCATGCGCCATAGCCAAGGTGCGGAGGTTCTTTTGTACTTGTTGAGCCAACGGTGATGCACCGTCTCGCCGAGCCTTGCCAACAACAGCTTGAGCGGCTTCAAGTTTGCGCACTGCAACTGCTCGTTCCTGATCGAGGGTCGCTGCTCGGGCTTCAAAGGACTCCAACTCTGCAAGTCGCACAGCACTTTCGTCGCCAAAGGCAATCACTTCCTCAAGCGAATCGCCATACTTTCGCCTCAGATCAACAAGTAACTGGCGACGTTGACGAACTTCGTCGAGTCGGGATGGATTTTCTTCGATTGAATCCGCTTCATCTCGAATATCTGCAGAAACGTCTTCGAGTTCACTTTGCAAGGCCTTTAATCGAGACACGAAACCAGCGAATGGCTCTTTGTTGCTGAGTGCTGAGACTGCCGAACCCAAGTTGTCGGTGGCTCCCGACTCTTCTGATAACGCTGCAACTGCTTTCCACAGGGCCTCGCGATAATTAACAGCGTCTGCGAGTACATCTTCCTCTCGCGACAGCAGTTCGTCTTCGTCGGCACCCTGCAACGCAGCTTCAATGATTTCGTTTACCTGAAAGCGCAGAAGGTCAATCTCGCGCGCCCGCATTCGGTCGTCGCCTCCCAAAGTTGCAAGCGCCGCATCAATTTCTGTGACCACAGCACGGGCATTGCGCAGCGGTTCAAGATCAACCTTGGCGTAAGCATCCAGGGCTTCGCGTTGCGCCTTTGCGCCAAGCAAACTCTGATGTGCATGCTGACCATGCATGTCAACTAAATCGAGTCCGTGTTCTGCCAGTTGACCAACTGTTGCCAAACGTCCGTTCACATAGGCGCGCGACCGTCCATCAAGTGGAATGGTGCGGCACAAAATGACTTCTTCATCACCGAACACAAATCGACCTTCAACGCGCGCTTCAGTTGCTCCTGGACGAACCATTCCCGCATCGGCTCGACCGCCCACCAAGAGGTTGATTGCTTCAACAATCATGGTCTTGCCAGCGCCAGTTTCGCCGGTGAGGGCTACTAGTCCTTCCGACAATTGCAAGTCGAGTGTGTCGATCACTCCAAGATTTTCAATATGTAGCTCGGTGAGCACTATTCGTCTCCCAAACCAAACTTCGCTCGCACGATTTGGTGAAACTTTGGTTCTTTAAACAAACGAATGAAAATCGCCTGACACGTATCTGGCGCGTACACCACTAAGTCGTCTTGCGTAAGGCTTGCTACCCCACGACCATCAATCGCTAAATCAACCGGACGAGTTCCCACAACTTTGATGTGTACTGACTCATGTGGGTCGAGGACGAGTGAACGATCAAACAACATATGAGGAGACACCGGTGTGATGAGCAACGCCCGATGACGCGGTGACACCACAGGACCACGCGCGCTCATGGAATACGCCGTGCTTCCCGTTGGCGTAGACACGATGAGACCGTCTGCCGAATAGCGTGCGAAATCTTGTCCATTGATGACCAAGTCCAACCAAATGGTGTGACCCGATTGATGCTTTTCAAGCACCGCCTCGTTCAAAGCGCGATATGAAACCGATGCTGAACGATCGGCCTTGTGCAGGGTGACACTTAGCATCATGCGTGCATCAATGACATAGTCCGTTCCAGACACGCCGGATTCCCACTTGTTCAATGCATCGATCAATTCTTCAGGATCAATTTCGGTGAGGTAACCAAGCGTTCCTACGTTTACGCCAAGAATTGGCACCGGAGCACCGTCAAGCATGTGCACCGCGCGCAGCACTGTTCCATCGCCACCAAGGCTGACCACCAGGTCGGCATCCATTGCATGACGTGGATTCGCAAGTTCTGGACTACTTAGTGCTTGCGCATCAAAGTCATTCATCCACAATTCGTGTCCGCGATGTGTCGCCCACTGTCGAAGATCTGAAAGCAATTCAGGTATCTCGGTACGTGAATGATGCGCGACAACAAAAATGTTCGCCATTACCTACCCGATTCCCACATGATCACGCCTCAAACCTATACCAGACCAAATATTCAACATTGCCCTCTGCACCGTGAATCGGCGATTCGATGCACCCGCGCACCACCCACCCTTGCTCGGCAAAGGACTCATTCACTTCCCCGACAACTCGGTCGCGGATTGCTTGGTCGGCGATTACCCCTTGGCTCTTATCCACCTCAAGCTTGGTGGCCTCAAATTGGGGTTTTACCAATACCACTAGATTTCCCGACCGTGACAGACGAGCCGTGAGCGCACGACTGACGGATTTCAATGAAATAAACGACAGGTCGGCAACCGCCAGATCGAACTCGCTGCGCAATGGAATCGGCAAATCTTGAATGTCATCAGCAAGTTGTCGCACATTAAACGTATCAATGACGATGACGCGATTATTTGTTGCAACTCGTTCGTGCATCTGCGACTTGCCAACATCAACTGCAACTACTTCACTTGCACCGCGTTGCAGCAGACAATCCGTGAACCCTCCTGTTGAGGCACCTGCATCGAGCGCACGCTGATTACTGACATCAATGTTGAAAACAGCAAGCGCAGCCTCCAACTTGATTCCACCACGCGACACGAATTGATCAACCGGTTTCACCAAGAGCTCATCTGACGGCGCCACCTGTCGACTGTGCGTCATGACCACCGATCCATTGGCAAGTACCACGCCTTCATCAATCAGTGCTCGCGCAACGTCGGCACTCTCAGCAAGTCCACGCTGTACCAACGCGGAATCGACACGAATTCTGCGAGTACTCACGCTCTAGCGATACTTCTCAATAATAAAGTCGGCAAAGGCAGCCAAGTCGTTTCCCTCGTAATCAACATTCTGCAATTCATCTGGAGTATGAGCCACTCCACTTCGTACGTGCGCGAAGTGACAACCGAGGGTGTGAGCAAAAGCGCCATCTGTTGACACTCGATCTCCCACCATCCACGCATCAGACAAATCGCTAACGCCAAGCACATTGCGCACCAGATTCGCCATAGGCGCGTAGGGTTTTCCAGCAACTACTGGTTGCACACCACTGGCTGTTGCTACTGCAGCAACAATTGCGCCTCCACCTGGAATGACTCCATTTGGCGTCGGATACGTAGCGTCATCATTCGTAGCAATGAATCGAGCACCATTTCGAATTGATGCCGACAAACGTGTCAAACCCGCAAAGTCGAACGTCCGATGAAAGGCAACAACAACGGTGTCAACTTCTACATCTATAGGCAACTCAGGATCATCAGACCTGCCAACAAGAATTGCACCAGCATCTGATATTGCCTGCACTACTCCCGGACCGCCACACGTCAACACGCGTTCTCCAGACTTCAACAGAGCACCAGCTGATTGTGACGCTGTAATCACTTGACCAATTGCAGGAATTCCAATGCTCTCCAGAACTGTTGCCTGTTCGCTTGCAGAAGCGTGCGAATTATTGGTCACAAACACAACTCGATGTCCTGCTTCTCTCATTCTGTAAATTGCATCCACTGAACCCGAGATCGGTTTGTGCATGAGCCATACAACCCCATCTAGATCGCACAAAATTGCTGGCTTCAATGGCACACTGTAATTGTGCCTCGTTTTGAACCCTTTCAGGCGCTCCGCTATGGGAGCAATGTCGAACCCAATGAAGTTTGTTCGCCGCCGTACGACGTACTTTCAGATGCTGACCGGTTGGCTTTAGCGAATAAGCACGAGAACAACATTGTTCATATCGACATGCCATTGGCACCGTCTGGAAACGCCTACGAGCATGCTGCATCGGTACTCACCCAATGGATTGGCAACAGCGTTATGGTGCGCGACGAGGTCCCGTCGTTCACGCTGTATCGCATGCAGTTCACCGACTCCACAGGCAAACCACGCAACGTTGTTGGAGTTATCGGAGCACTAGAGGTAGTTGATGAAGGCGCTGGTGGCGTACTTCCTCATGAACGCACCACCCCCAAGGCCAAAACAGATCGCCTTGAACTCACGCGCGCAACAGATGCCAACTTGTCGCCCGTGTGGGGCCTATCGCTAGCAAGTGGTCTGTCAAAGTTGCTTTCCGAACCCGGCGAACATCTGGGGAGCGTTATTGATGACCTTGGCGTCATTCACAGTGTTGAGCGTGTTGCAGATAGCGCTCGCATTGCGGCAATCTCTGCTGCGATCTCGTCGCACCCGGTTGTGATTGCAGACGGACATCATCGCTACGCCATCAGTCGTACCTACCGCGATGAAACGCGCAAACGCCTGAACAGCAGAACCTCCGGCGCCGAACTCACCATGACATATGTAAACGAGCTCATTGACGATCAACTCAGCGTTGCCGCCATTCATCGCTTGTACGAAGGCATCTCCTATAAAGATTTGGCTGCTGCGCTTTCGCCATTCTTCACCATCACCGATGCAGACCCAGTTGGACCAACAACGTTGTCGCAAATGAATGAACGCAATTCGCTATGTCTCGTTGC
>CANKVI010000079.1 GCA_947487095.1 Acidimicrobiaceae bacterium
GCTGTTGGAGTTGCTTTGTCGTCTAAAGCGCCAACAGCGCTACTGATCGGCGATATCGCGATGCTGCACGACAGCAATGGGTTGCTCAACCTAATTCGACGTGATGTTCAGATGAAGATCATCGTTGTCGACAATGAGGGCGGGGGAATTTTCTCATTCCTTCCTCAGGCGGAATCGCTAGAAGGATCTCAATTTGAGCAACTTTTCGGCACACCGCACAGCGTGGACTTTGAGTCACTGGCCAAGACGCATGGCATTCCATTTGCATGGGCAACGACGACCGACGAGCTTCGTCGTGAACTTGGTAATGCTGGTACTTCCATCATTGGTGTGCGTACCGATCGCAAACTCAATGTTGATCACCACAATGCCCTCTACGCAGCCGTTGCCGAGGCTTTAACGAAATAGTGATTTACGGCCGCATGATGGCTGCCAGCATTGCCTGCAGCTTGGCTTGTGTTTCAGCCAGTTCTTCAACGGGTTCGCTATCTGCAACGATGCCTCCACCAGCGAACAGGCGTGCCTGTGTTCGTGCCTCATTGAACTGCGCGCAACGAATAGCAACAGCGAACACACCATTTCCACGGCTATCAAACCAGCCGATGGCACCACCGTATTTATCGCGATCCATGCCTTCATGTTGAGCAATGATTTGAAGCGCTTGCTCGCGTGGGAATCCGCCAAGTGCAGGAGTAGGTGACAAGGCAAGTGCTGCATCAAGCACATGAATGCGGGGCTCGGAGAGTTTGCCAATGAGTTGGGTTCCAAGGTGTTGAACGTTTGCAACCTGAATAACGGATGGTTCCTCTTCCCAGTCCAAATATGAGCAATGGGGAAGCAATGTGTCATGGACCATGTCAATCACCACGCGGTGTTCAATTTGGTTCTTTGTGCTGGCAAGCAATTGTTTGGCTAATGCTTCATCTTTGATCGGATCACCTGTTCTCGGTGTGGTGCCAGCAAGAGGATGACTGCTGATCTCATCATCGTGAATGGCAACAAGAAGCTCAGGTGATGCACCAACGAATCCATCGAATGAGTATCGATAACTGGTGCCAAACGAAGCTCTAAGCCGGAGAAGTAATGCATGAATATCTACTGGTGTGTTTGAATCAACAAACACATCGCGTGCAATTACCGCTTTTGTGAGTTGTCCGTTGCGCACTGCATCTCTGGCCGTTTTAACAGCCTTCAGGTAAATGGACACTTCAACTCCATCGCGAACGGTGAATTGTGTATTTCCTGCTGTTGGCGCGAGTTCAGTCAGCGCCGGAAATAGCGCGTCCTCAATAACCGTCACCCAGGTTTCACCTTGTCGGGTTTTGCACAGCGTCACTGTGGGAAGAATGAAATCACAAGCTCGCGTTGTATCAAAGGGAATTGAGCCAAACATAATGGGCCCAACCCCAATTGGAAGATCTGTGGGTGAGTGCTCAATTGCGTTCAATAGTTCGCGCGCCTTGGGGGCACTCAAGCGAGCGCTAATGCCAACTGCAGCAAAGCCCACACCCTCTCGAACAAACAGGAAGCCATTCGCCCCAGCGAAATCATTCAGATCGATCTCACGATCGGTGATGTCTGACAACGGAAACGACGTTGCTTTCATCGAGATTGCTACTTCTTTGTTGCGTGCATCAATTGCGTAAGACCACCGGAAAGTTGCTCGTGCCGCACATGTTCAAAACCCGCATTCTGCAACATGACTACCAATTGTTCGGGTGACGGCAAGTACGCCACGCTTTTCGGCAAGTAGTTGTACGCAGCACGATTAGAAAGCAGTCCTCCGATTCGTGGCACAACCTTTCCGAAGTACACGCTGTTACCCCAACGGATAAGCGGATTGGTTGGCGTGCTCACATCGAGTAAAGCAATTCGGCCACCCGATTTCGTGACACGTGCAATTTCATGAAAGAACACATTGAGATCAACCAGGTTGCGCAAGGCGAAGCCGCAGGTCACTCCATCAACAGATTGGGTAGCAATTGGCAAACAAAGAATGTCTGCCTGTACTCGCGGCGCTTTGCTGTGGTCTGCAGCAAGCATGCCAAACGACATGTCAAAGGAGAGGGGAATGAGTCCGGCTTTGCGAAGGTCAACACATAGATCGCCGGTTCCACTAGCGAGATCAAGCACCCGAGCACCCTTTGTTAGCGCGAGCCTGCGCACTGCAATTTTGCGCCAACGCGTATCAAGCCGAAAGGTCATGATGCGGTTCACCATGTCGTAGCGCGGGGCGATCGCATCAAACATGTTCTGAACGACTTTGGCCTTGGCGTCTCCCTGAGGAAGTTCCTGTGTGTCCCAAGCCACTTTGTCAGAATTGCTCACCTCGTCAGGTTACGACACTCTCGGCAATACTTGATGGTTGACCTCACCACTTTGTGGAAAGGGAAAGGTTTGGGGACCGATGATCGACTTTACGTTTACGCCGGAGATTGAAGCAGTGCGCCTAAAGGTGCGTGCCTTCATGGACGAACAAGTTCGCCCACAGTGGGATGCGATTGATCAGCATGACCGTGCACAAGTGGTGAAGGCCATCGTTGAATTGCGCAAATTGGCTCGCGAGGACTGGAACCTGTGGCTTCCGCATATGCCGACGGAATGGGGCGGCATGGGACTTGGTCCAACAGCCATGGCAGCAGTATCGGCTGAAGCAGCCAAGGTAAGCATTGGACCATACGTGTTGAACGCGCAGGCACCCGATGAGGGCAACCAACACACGTTGTTGCATTGGGGAACGCCCGAGCAAAAAGAAAAGTATCTGCGTCCATTGTGCGAAGGTCGCATGCGGTCCTGCTTCGCCATGACCGAACCCGAAGTCGCTGGCAGCGACCCAACGCTCATCAAAACGTTCGCATACAAAGACGGCGATGAATGGGTCATCAACGGTCACAAATGGTTTATCTCCGGTGCGCGTGGTGCTCAGTTTGCATTGCTTGTTGCGCGCACGGAAGAGGATCCAGATCTTCCGCAAGCAGCAAACTCGTGTTTCATTGTGGATATTCCGAGCGAAGGTTGGAATATCGTTCGCGACGTAGAGACGATGTCTGGCGGACACAACCATTGCGAGATCGAAATCAAAGATCTGCGAGTGTCGAATGCAAACATGCTCGGCGGACGCGGGCAAGGTCACTTGCTGGGTCAGTATCGACTTGGACCAGCACGACTTGCTCACTGCATGCGATGGATTGCTCAAGCGGAAACCGCGCTCGACATGATGGTCGCGCGTGCATTAGAGCGTTACTCACACGGATCGCTGCTTGCTGAAAAGCAAGGTATTCAGTGGCTTATCGCCGATTCAGCGATGGAGATGTATCAAGGCAAACTCATGATCTTGCATGCTGCATACAAGATTGAACACGGCATGGACTTCACAAGTGAAGTGAGTATGACCAAGCATTTCGTTGCGAACAGTCTGTGGAGAATTATCGACCGTGCAATCCAAGTGCATGGTGCTCTTGGTTACAGCACCGATACGCCTCTTGCGGGAATGCTGCAGCAAGCGCGATGGAGTCGATTCGCAGACGGCGCTGACGAGATCCATCAGATGCGTATTGCTCAACGCACAATCTCCGCCTACAAAGATTTTGGAACAACTAAGAAAGCAACAGGAGACCTTCCGCTATGAGCAAACAGGACATCACGTTTGGCGTATTCATGCCGCAGGGCTGGAAAATGGAATTGGTTGGCATTCCAAGCGCTGTAGACAAGTGGAATGCTGCGGTGGATATTGCAGTAACCGCGGAACAGTTGGGCTTTGACTCAATTTGGGTGTACGACCACTTTCATAACGTTCCTCGACCTGCACACGAAACGGTGTTCGAGTGTTGGACGGTCATGGCGGCAATCAGCCAGCTCACCACTCGCATTCGTTTAGGACAGATGGTTGGTTGCAACCTGTATCGACCACCAGCACTCTTGGCGAAAATCACCAGCACGCTTGACGTGATCTCTGGTGGTCGACTGGACTGGGGAATTGGAGCCGGTTGGTACGAAAACGAATGCCGTGGATACGGATACGAATTTCCTGTTCCCAAAGACCGCATAGCCATGCTTCGCGAGTGTGTAGAAATCGTCAAGATGATGTGGTCGCAAGAAGAAACCACCTATGACGGCAAGTACTACCAACTCGTTCGTGCAAACTGCGATCCGAAGCCACTGCAGGCACCGCGCCCACCAATCTGGATTGGTGGTGGAGGAGAGCAACTCACACTTCGCGTTGTTGCTCAGCACGCTGACTACTCAAACTTTGGCGGCTCTGCTGAAGAGTTTTCACGCAAAGTCGAGATCTTGAAGGGCCACTGCCTGAAGGTTGGTCGAGACGAATCCGAGATTAAGAAGACCACGTCAGGAGAAATTCTTATTCGTGATACCGAAAAGGAACTTCGCGAATATCAGATCGCTAGTGGTCGCGGAGACAACTTTGATCAGTGGAGCAAAGCGAACTTTGTGGGAACGCCCGATCAAGTTGCAGAACGCATTGCCGATTTCGTGCAACGCGGATGCAGCGGATTTGTGCCGTGGTGCGTCGACTATCCAGACAAGCAAACGCTTACCGAGTTTGCAAAAATTATGAAGACGTACCGCTAACTAATTAGTAGTAGTG
>CANKVI010000080.1 GCA_947487095.1 Acidimicrobiaceae bacterium
TGCGCCCAGCGCCTCGCAGCGTTGGCACAAATGGGTTGAAGCTCATCCAGTAGGCGGCCTCGCCGTCATTGGTTTGATCGCAACCCAACTCGGCACGTACTTCGGTTACGTGTTTCCAGCGTTCGGTCTTCCGACGCTTCCTTGGCCAATGTATAACGGTGCTTTGGCACTTGGTATCGACGGCCCAAGCTGGGGTAGCTACTTCAATGCTGACTACACCATCGCTGGTACAAACGCAGGCTGGTTGTTCTTCTCAGGACAGGCACTTCACTTCGTAAACGGCATCGTGTTTGCGATGTTGTTCGGTATTTTTGCTCACAAGCAAATTCCGGTGAAGGGTCACGTTGCTAAGGGACTTATCTACGGAATCATCATGACCATCATCAGTGCTGGCGTGCTTGTTCCTTACGCATACGTCGCGAAGCAGGGCTACGGCCTCTTCTTGATGGACGGACCTGATGGTTGGAAGCTTCCAGCCGGCATCTTGGTATGGCACCTCATTTACGGTGGCATGATCGGAATGCTCTATCAGCCAAAGGACGACAACTAATCACCTCCGCGTAAGCGGTTTTGAAGTTGCGAAAGCCCGACTCAGTGAAAACTGGGTCGGGCTTTTGTGTTTTCTGATTTATTTAAACAATCGCTTTGCAGCAAGCTCTGAACCTTGCGCAAGCGAAGCGAGTTTTGCAAACACCACATCGGGGTCGATGGTGGTGGTGCCAACGTGAACCGAGAAGCCGCAGTCAACACCTGCAAGCAAACGATCTGGTTCAACTACTTCACCCCAACGCTCTAGACGTTGTGCAACAACTTCTGGGTGCTCGATGTAGTTGGACTGTGGCTCAATGACTCCTGGACAAATGAACTTGTCTTTTGGAACACCCAGTTCTTTCATCACTGCCCATTCGTGTGAGTGACGCGGGTTGGCGCCTTCAAACAACACGGTTTGCGGCTTTGCAGTCCACACAATGTCGATGATGTCGGCAATGGAAATGTCGTGGTGGTGTGGGCCGGGGTAGTTGCCCCAACATAAGTGCATTCGCAGTTGTTCAACGGGAATATTGCGCACAGCGTGGTTTAGCGCCTCGATGTTTACGCGAATGGTCGCACGGAACTCTTCTTTGGATTGTTTTGCGTACGCGCTGTGACGACCCATTGCTAAGTCTGGGCAGTCCACCTGCACCACGGCGCCAGCTGCGGCGATCGCTTCGTACTCAAAGCGCATTGCTTCTGCAATGGCAAACACGTACTCTTCGCGAGTCTTGTAGTAATCATTTCCGAAAAACAGAGAAACAACGCCAGGTGATGCGGCGCTGGTGAAAATCTGTTCGTGCTTGTTCGCTGTTGCTGCACGACGCAGTTCGGTCATGTCTTTCACTGCTGCTGATTTATCGATCACCTCAATTGGCGATGTACACGCAGGTGCGCTGCGTTTGCGACGTCCAGGGTTGCCCGCAACTGCTTCGGCGCTACGAGGAAAGTCAACGAGGTCCTCGAAGAAATATGACTGCACCGATTCGCCGGTGAAACCTGAGAGACGGTCTTTTACATAGGTTGCATAGGAAGGCTTGGACATTTCGCCGTCGTTAATAATGGTCACACCGGCTTCGACCTGCTTGCGCACCACTTCGTCAATTGCGGAGCAAACGCGTTGGCCAAGTGCCTTGGCATCAACAGGAATACCGTCGCCAACAGCCCACATGATCTGGATGAGATCGTCAGGGCGGGGAAGGCTGCCCGTGTGGGTCGATGGAATAGTGCGTGTTGTTCGGCTCATGCGAATCTCCTTGTGCAGATGAAGGCAACATTAGGTCATCTAGGCAAGGCGACTCTCAAGATCATGGTCTAACTTGATCGCTATGAGTCAATCAGTGAAGGTTTGGGTGGTTCGTGGCGCAATTGCATTGCTGGCTGTTTTAGTTGGCCTTGTCGGTGTGCCCTGGGTCTATATCAATGTGATCAAGGAAGATGCTCCGGACGCTTTGATTCTTGAACCAACAGACACCTCCTTGGTAACCAGCACTTCGGTGGCCGGTAGCGAGAATGACCTAAGTGGCGAATGGTTGCTGGCGACAGATTCGATCGTTGGTTATCGGGTGAAAGAGATTTTGTTTGGTCAAAGCACCGAGGGTGTCGGACGAACGAGTGATGTCAAAGGTTCATTGACTGTAGAGGGTAATTCTGTTGTCAGTGCAGAGTTTGAAGTTGCGATGGCGTCATTGGTGAGCGATAGCGATCGCAGAGATAGGCAAGTAAACGGTCGGATTCTTGATACTGCAACTTTTCCAACAGCAAAATTCACGTTGACTTCACCAATCGTGTTGACTCCCGAAGCGATTGCCGGCTCCGAGTTTTCAGTTGCAGCTACTGGAGAACTCACCTTGCGAGGTGTAACAAAGAGCGTCAATGTTGAACTGTTGGCGAGGCTGACTGATGGAATTATTGAAGTGAATGGGCAGATTGAAATCGTGTTTGCAGATTGGCAAATTCCTGACCCAAGTGTTTCAGGAATTACGGTCGAGAGCGCTGGGCTCTTGGAGTTCTTGCTTCGCTTCTCGCGTTAACTACGAACTTGCAGGTCAGTTTGGCCTGATCGTTACGTAAATGCCGCCGTTTGATTCCGCCGCCTCGTAACGAAGCAGCGGGTTAACTGCAGGACCAAGAATGGCTGTGCCAGTCGTTGGATCAAATTGCGAACCGTGCAATTCGCACTCAAGCACATTCTTTACTCGGTTAACAGGGAATCCTTGATGTGAGCAATTAACGCGTAACGCAGTGACTCCAGTTTCAGTGCGCGTGAGCACAACGCCAGTGGTGCCACCGCCAGTGATGAGAACGTTCACGATTTTGGTTTCTCCAACTGCAAGGTCGCCAGACTCGAGCGCACGTTCGGTGGTGACTTGATTAATGGTTGGAAACTTCTTGCGCCTCCACACCAGCTTGTTCTTCTCTTTACGGCAGACAAACGTGACACCGTTTACTGTTCGCTCTCGACCAGCGGCTTTGCAAGGAGCACCAACGGAAATGGATGGACTTGAAGCATCCGCCTTTCCGCCTGTGAGCATCCAAGCAAGCGACGCAACGGTTGCAGCAAAAAACTCTCGCCGAGAGGGGAATTGGTTCATTACCGAACAATATCGTGTATTTTGTACCTATCTCAACGAAAGGTTTGTCATGACCACTTACTCACAGATGTACATCGACGGTCAATGGGTTGCTTCAACAGGAACCGGTTCAATTTCGGTATTTGACTCAACGAACGAACAAGTGATGGCAACCATTCCAGAAGGAACTGCAGACGATGTGAAGAAGGCCGCTGCAGCAGCAAAAGCAGCATTCGGTTCATGGAGCGCTTTGACGCCCGCCCAACGTGCAGATTATTTGAACAAGATAGGCGACGCCTTGGCAGTTCGTATGGACGAAATTGGTTCAGTCATTTCGCGAGAGACCGGAATGAACAAACCATTTTCGAACATGATTCAGGTTGGTCTACCGATCAACTCTTTTAAGCAAGCAGCAGCAGTTGCTCAATCATTTGAATACTCGCGCCAAATTGGAAGTTCAAGTGTGGTGCGCGAGCCAGTAGGCGTCGTTGGTTGTATCACTCCGTGGAACTATCCATTGCATCAAATTTCAGCAAAGGTCGCCTTTGCTATGGCAGCTGGTTGCACAGTGGTGTTGAAGCCAAGCGAAGTTGCACCGGTAGATGCATTTATGTTGGCTGAAATTATTCACGAGGCAGGACTACCTAAGGGTGTGTTCAACTTGGTCACGGGCACTGGTCCGGTAGTGGGCGAAGCAATTGCGGCAAGTGCCGACATTGACATGGTGTCCTTCACAGGTTCAACGCGTGCAGGAAAGCGCGTTGCACAAGTTGGTGCAGAGACCATCAAGAAGATTGCACTTGAGTTGGGCGGCAAGAGTGCAAACATTATTTGTGACGACCTCGATGAAGCAACATTTGCAAAAGCAGTAATGGGTGGAGTTGGCAAAGCATTTTTGAACAGTGGTCAAACCTGTTCTGCACTCACTCGAATGTTGGTTCCGCGTACCCGCTTGGCAGAAGCAGAAAAGTCAGTTGTCACTGCAGCAAGTGGAATGAAAGTTGGTGATCCGTTTGCTGAAGGCTCAAACCTCGGACCATTGGCATCTGCTGCTCAGCGTGATCGAGTGCAGTCGTACATCGCCAAAGGTATTGACGAAGGTGCGAAGTTGATCTTTGGTGGGCCAGGCGCACCAGAAGGACTTTCAACGGGTTACTACGTAAACCCAACAGTGTTTTCCGAAGTGAAAAACTCAATGGCAATTGCTCAAGAAGAAATCTTTGGGCCAGTGTTAGTGGTAATTCCTTATGACACTGTTGATGACGCTGTAAACATTGCAAACGACAGTGTGTATGGGCTTGCCGGTGCGGTGTTTTCTGCCGACAAAGACAAGGCCATTGGCATTGCTAAGCGCATGCGCACCGGCCAGGTAGAAGTAAACGGTGGTGCGTTTAACCCGAATGCTCCATTTGGTGGATACAAGC
>CANKVI010000081.1 GCA_947487095.1 Acidimicrobiaceae bacterium
ATATCAGCGCAATATCATCACGTAAAAATCGGGATATGATGTCGCGCGTGAGTACTTCGCTGAGCGAGCAGGCCTACCTCGAGATCCGGAACAAGATCGTCCGCCTCGAATTGGCCCCCGGCGACGTGATTAAAGAGGAGACCCTGCAGGGCCAGTTGGGCATCGGTCGCACCCCAATTCGTGAGGCACTCCAGCGTTTGGCTCGGGACCAGTTCGTCACGGTCATCCCGCGTCGCGGCATGTTGGTGTCGGGAATTGACGTGATGGAACTGAGCATGTTGTACGAGACCCGTGCGTTGCTCGAGCCATATGCCATGCGACTTGCTGCCAAGCGTGGAAGGCAAGACCATTGGGACGAAATGGCGCGCGTGCTTGCACGGGCAGAAGAGCCGAGTGCAACGAATGACGACCTCATGAAGATTGACCGTCGTTGTCACGAAATTGTGTGGGATGCAGCGGGCAATCGTTTTCTTACCGCAACACTCGACATGATGTACGCGCAAAGCGATCGCTTGTGGCATTTATACATTGCAGACGTTGCCGACATGAAACACGCTGTGCAAGAGCACGGTGAAATGTTTGAGCGACTTGCAGCTGGTGATGGCGATGCTGCAGCAGAATTATGTGAGAAGCATGTTCGCGGTTTTGATGATGAAATGAATCAAGCAGTGCGCAAGCGACTTGGTTCGCCGCTACCAAAATAACTAATCAAATTTTCCGAGCACTTGCGCCGGGTCAGTGCTTGACGTGTCTGGCCAATTTGAATACCAAATGTCTGCAGCAGATGTACCGACATGCAATGGCACTCGATCAAACTCTGCAAGTGGCTCAACAAGTGGTTGCACCACAACGTCCCAACGTGGTTTAGAAAAGTATGGGAATGATTGTCGTGGCTTGCCTGACTTGTTGAAAACGCGGTGTGGGGTGGACAACAACCTGCCGCCGCTCCACAGCTCCAACATGTCACCAACATTGAGCACCATTCCGTCTTCAGGGCATTGAGCGTTGATCCATTCATCATTGCGTGTGCGCACCTCTAGTCCGCCAATTGGATCATGAGCGAGCAGCGTGAGCAGATTGAAATCTTTGTGTGGGTGAATACCCCAGGTGTCTGCTTGTGGTTCAACAGGTGGGTAGTTGAGCAGCGTCATGTTGGTAAGCGGCATGGACATACACGACAACAGCACAGAAGGTTCAACACCGAGTTGTTCACACAAAGCAATGATCAGTGTTTCACTGACTGCATCTAATGCATGCCAGTAATTCATGATTGGCGTGCGAACATCTACATCGATAGCCGGCCACACATTTGGGCCATACAAGTCGCATTGAGTACGAATGGGGTCGTTCGCATCTGTCTCGTAGTGCAACTTCCACGCTTCGTACTGGTCGGCTTTTCCTTTTCCAGAGTTAGGAGTGAAATAGCCAAGCGGTACAAATCCGCGATAGTTGCCCTTGGCCACCATGTTGCGTTGCAACGTGTCGCGTGGTGCATCAAAAACTGCTTTCACTGCTGCACGCATGTTCGCGGTGATCTGAGGATCGACCCCATGGCCAACCACGATGGCGAAGCCAATTTCGCTGAGTGCTGCGAAGAGGTCGCCCGAAGCCTTGCCGTACTTAGGGTCGTGCGACCCAGTTCGCAACGGCGAAATATCGATGATCGGCAAGCTTGCGCTCATGTGCTCAAACTATTACAGGAATTGCGGGAATCGAGGGGCAAATCCATATGGGGTTTGTCATATATCAGGGACCGTCACTCCTATATAGTGGTGCGACCAAATCGCCACGCGGTGGCCATTGAACGGGGAGTCTCCAGAATGTCGTTTCCATCAGATCTTGAAATTGCGCGCCAGGGTAAGCCATTGCCATTGAAGGACATCGCTGCCCAGATGGGGATCGGCGAACATTTGCTTGAGCCTTACGGCAAGAGCCTTGCAAAGATCAGTCTTGATGCGATCGATGAATTGAAGTCACGTCCCAAAGCAAAGTATGTCGTCGTTACGGCAATCACCCCAACGCCACTCGGCGAAGGTAAGACCACAACAACTGTTGGTCTCGGACAAGCGTTCAAGCACATCGGCAAAAACGCAATCATCAGTCTTCGTCAGCCGTCAATGGGACCAACCTTTGGAATTAAGGGTGGCGCTGCAGGTGGTGGCTACAGCCAAGTAATTCCAATGGAGCTACTCAACTTGCACCTCACCGGCGACTTCCACGCGGTAACCGCAGCACACAACCTCTTGTCAGCAATGGTGGACAACCATCTGCATCAGGGCAACGAACTTGATCTTGACATGGACAACATCACATGGCGACGAGTAATCGACGTAAACGATCGTTCATTGCGCAACATCATTGTTGGTCTTGGAACCAAGGAAGACGGCGTTGTTCGTCAAACTGGATTCGACATCACAGCAGCGTCAGAAGTGATGGCAATTCTCGCGTTGTCAACATCACTTGAAGACATGCGTAAGCGGTTCGCTCGCATCGTTGTTGGTTACAACACCAAGGGTGAACCGGTAACTGCAGAGCAGCTCAGCGCTGCAGGCTCAATGTCGGTCATCATGCGCGATGCAATTAAGCCAAACCTCTTGCAGACATTGGAGAACACTCCGGTAATCGTGCACGCAGGTCCATTCGGAAACATTGCGCACGGTAACTCATCCATCATCGGTGACATGATCGGCATTCACTGTGGTGATTACCTCATCACCGAAGCAGGATTCGGCGCCGACATGGGTGCAGAGCGCTTCTTCAACATCAAGTGCCGTTACTCGGGCATGACCCCAGACGCAGCAGTGTTGGTAACAACAGTGCGCGCATTGAAGGCTCACTCCGGTAAGTACAAGATCGTTGCTGGAAAAGCCTTGCCTCCAGACTTGCTCGCAGAAAACCCAGCAGACGTTGAGTCGGGTGGCGAAAACTTGCGCGCACAAATCGAAAACGTGAAGGCACACGGCGTAGTTCCAGTAGTTGCTATCAACTCATTCCCAACTGACCATGCTTCAGAGCACGAAGCAATTCGCAAGATTGCCTTGTCTGCAGGAGCGCGCGTTGCCTTGTGCACACACTTCGCAGACGGTGGCGCGGGTGCAGTCGAATTGGCAAAAGCAGTTGAAGAAGCATGCAACGAGAAGAACAACTTCCACATGCTCTACACCGACGATGCCTCACTTAAGGAAAAGATTGAGACTGTTGCGAAGACCATTTACGGCGCTGCAAACGTGACCTATTCGGCCCTTGCTACCAAGCAGTTGAAGAACTACACCGACAACGGTTTCGGTCACTTGCCAGTGTGTATTGCTAAGACGCACTTGTCCATCTCGGGCGATGCTTCATTGAAGGGTGCACCGAAGGGCCACACACTCAACGTTCGCGAAGTTCGCGCATCGGTTGGTGCAGGCTTCGTGTATCCAATTTGTGGCGACATGCGCACACTGCCAGGTCTTGGAACCAAGCCAGCCGCAGCGATCATCGACTTTGATGAGAACGGCGAAATCGTCGGTCTTTCATGAGCACTGAATACAAGCGCACGCCGGGTGGCGCCATCTTGATGGATGGCAACAACTTGCGCGACGAAACTGTTGCGCGTTTGCGCAAAGAGATTGAGGCTGCTGGTTCGCCAGCAGTGTGCTTGGCAACGGTGTTGGTTGGTGGCGATAAGCCAAGTCATATTTATGTGGCAAGCAAGCACAAGAAAGCCCAAGAGGCCGGAATGATTTCGGTCGGCGTGCATCTTGAAGATGATGCGACACAAGAACAAGTTGAAGCCGAAGTGCGCAGACTTGCAGCTGATCCATCGGTGCATGGAATTTTGGTGCAGTTGCCGTTGCCTAAGCATCTTGACGCAGAACCAGTGCTTGCATTGTTGCCACCTGAAAAAGATGTTGATGGTCTGACTGAACGCAGCATGGGTCGTCTCTTGCGTGGACTTCCTGGTCATGCACCGTGCACGCCGCTTGGTGTAATGCGTTTGCTTGAGCGCTACGAAATTCCCACAAAAGGTAAGAAGGTAGTAGTCATCGGTCGCTCAACGCTGACAGGACTTCCACAATTGGTGCTGTTCTTGCGCAAAGGCGGCGATGCCACAACAACGTGTACGCATTCGCACACTTCACCAGAAGATTTGAAGGCATATTGTCGCGAAGCCGACATCATCGTGTCGTGCGTTGGCATTGCTCGACTTATCACGGCAGATCACGTCAAGCCTGGTGCCACAGTGATTGACGTTGGTGTTTCACGAGAAGAAGCAAAAATCGTTGGTGACGTTGATTTCGATGCAGTGCAGGCAGTTGCGGGAGCAATCACGCCAATGCCGGGTGGAACGGGCCCAATGACTATTGGTTGCTTGCTTGAAAATACGTTGTCCGCAGCAAAAATGCTCGGCGCGTTTCCAACTAAATAGTCGTTGCTAAATCGCTGCCGGTGCTTGTAACCGCTTTGCAGTCGCTTGCGTCAAGCGATCCAAGATCGTTGCCATAATCACGATTGCAACG
>CANKVI010000082.1 GCA_947487095.1 Acidimicrobiaceae bacterium
CCAGCCTCTACACCTTCGTTTGCGCGACCGCTAAAGAAAACTTCCCACGAAATGACAACGCCAACTGTGGTGTCGTCAACTTGTAGTTGAGCAATGTCGGAACCGGCAAGTGCATCGCGAGGAATTCTGTCCACTGGAGCGCCAAGTGTTTCAAGTAGTCCGCGTAGTGGAACAAACTCTCCAAAAGGAACACGACGAACTTTGTCGTAGCGATCGCCAAGTGTTCCGTCTTCGTTCACCACAATTTGCGCGTTCGTAAAGTAACGCGCATTCATGTCTTCGGTAATACCAACAACAAATGGCGCATTTAGTCGTGCTGCCTGTTCTGCAATTTCAGTACGTTCAACACTGGCGTAGAAGTCGGCAACGTCAATCACGTTTTCTGGCCAAATCACCATGTCGAGATTGCTGCTGGTAATGGTGCGCGTTGCAGCAAGGTGGCGTTCAACGACATCCCGCGGGTTCGTATTTATGGCTAGCGTTCCTTGAGGACCTCCGCCTTGCACGGCTGCGATGGTGCGTGTTTCTCCCGTGTCGCTGCCGTTCGGGGCAACAATTCCTGCACACACCACTAGGGCAACAATCACGCCGAACACAGCAAGATGCTTCATCTTTGGCGCAACGACAAGTTGTGACAGCGCGAAACCAATTTGCAGAACACAGAAGGTGAGCAATAGCGGTCCACCAATGCGCACAATGCCAACGAGAGGCGAAGCCGATTGCGAGATGGCAAGTGACGCAAGCGGAACTCCACCAAATGGAAACGAAAAGCGAAATGTTTCAGCCAGCGCGTGGGCGAGTGGGAGGGCAACAAGTGGATACATGCTGCGCGATCCAATTACTGACGCAACTCCATGGAAAGCGGCAAACAGCAATACGGCAATGACATAACCCGGCGGCGTAAGAAACCACATCCAACACATGCCTGGTGCAAACCAACCGAACGCGAATATGGTGCCAAGAAAAAACTGCGTGCGCAGACGTGTTGTTCCACTCGTGGTGATTCGCGCAAAGATTGCGATTCCAATGAATGCAAGCGGCCACCAACCCCATGGAGGGAGGCTGAATGCAACAAGTATTCCCGAGCCAAGTGCTGTGAAGTAGTGGGCTCGATTACTGCTCGGCGTCATGCGTCAATCTTGGCAAGTACGCGTGCTGCTGCACGATTTGCATCGGCAATACACGAAGGAATTCCAATTCCTCGGTAGCTCGCACCCGCAAACACCACGCCAGGAGCAGATACATCAAGACTTTGTTCAAGTTTGTCCACTGCTTCAAAGTGACCTGGTCGATATTGGGGGAATGATTCCACCCAACGCGTAATGCGCACATTGGTTGGCGTCAAATCGATACCCAAGTGCCAATACAAATCGGCAAGCGCCAGCTTCAACAGAGTGTCGTCATCAAGATGATGCATTGGCATGCCATCGCGGCCGAGTGAAACGCGCAACACCATGGAGTTGTCATCAGTATGCACGTGTGCCCATTTGTTTGAAGCAAACGACACTGCAGTAATGGCGGTTTGTTCAGGCTTTGGCACTAAGTAGCCACTGCCTGTGAAGTGTTGTGGCCAGATGCTGCGAGGAACCGTTAGTGCAATCATCACTACCGATGCGTGTTCGCGCGCTGCTAACTGCGCTGCAGCGTCTTTGTTGAGCGATTCAACAAGTGTTGCGCTGTGTCGAGCAGGTGATGCCATCACCACTGCATCACAGAGCACTGTTCCATCATCGGTCTGAATGAAATACTGCCCTCGTTTTGGTTGGTCGATTGAGCGCACTGGTGCAGATAATTCAATAACTCCACCGAGCTGACGAATACAGTCAGCAATCGATGTGGTGAATGCATGCATTCCAGCGAGTGGTGCAGCAAAAATTGGTCCACTCGCGACGCGCTTGGCCAACGAATCTTTAACAGAACTCATCAGGCTGCACGGTTGCTCAAGCAAGTCGGCAATTTGTGGCATGCCCTTCACACTGAATGCATCGGTGTCAGTTGCATAAATGCTTCCAACGAGTGGATCAATGATTCGTTCAAGTACCTGACCACCGCAGCGTGCGCGCATGGCTGCACCAAGGTTGTCGGTATTCCTGCCAACGCGGCGCGGAAGCAACGGCTCAAGTGAGGCGCGCAATTTTCCTGTTGTGCTCAGAATGGGTGTTGACCATGCCGCACGAAGTGAGCCAGGAACTCCAAGCATGGTTCCGTGAGGAATGGGGTGCAGTGTGTTCTGCCAGATGTACGCCTCGCCAGTTGCTGGCGAAGTAAGCGCGTCACCCAAACCAACTTGCTGTATCAAGTCCATTGCAGATGGTGTTCGAGTAAGAAAAGCATCTGCCGACTCATCAAGTGATGCAATTCCTGCAAATGGCGACGCGTGAATAACTCCGCCAACTCGGTTGAGCGATTCAAAGATGGTGACGCGAGGTGGGTTTGGCTCACTCAGAATGCGCAACGCTGCAGCAAGACCGGTGATGCCGGCGCCAATAACGACAACATGTTTGTCGTTCATGACTGTGATGCGGTGAGTACCCGTTTGGCGAGTGCAGCCATGACCGTTGCATCGTCATTAACGCATGTGGTGCGGTCAAACTTCAGTCCGTGGTGATCGGATCGATGCTTGGCTTCAATGTCGAGGTCGTACAGAACTTCAAGATGGTCGGCAACGAAACCGCAAGCACTCACTAACACGCCATCTGCTTGTTTGTCTGCCGCAATGGTGTCAATCACATCAAGAATGTCTGGGCCAATCCACGGCTCTGGAGTTCTGCCGGCGGACTGCCATGCAATTGCCCAGTCGTCGCCTTCAACAAGTCCGAGTTTGTTCGCAACTGCAGTGGCAGTTGCATGAAGTTCGTGCGGATACGGATCGCCGCCATCGATGATGCGCTGTGGCAATGAGTGAGCGGTGAACAATACACGCGTACGTTCTGGCATGGCAGCCTTTTTTGCCGCCATGTCCGCCGCTAGAAAGTCGATGAATGCAGGTTCAATGGCCCAGGACTCAACGCCAACGACGCTGATGCCGTGTGGCTCGGCAGCGGCTTGTGCGCGACCGACGTATTGACCAATTGAATATGACGAGTAATGCGGGGCAAGTACAAGCGCAATGATGTTTTTGATTCCCTGTTGCGCAATGTTGTCCACTGTTTCTTCAATCATGGGGTGCGCGTGCTTCAGTCCCAATTGCACATCAAATTTGTCGGGCGCAATGTTGTCTAATGCACGTTGCAATGCATCGCGCTGTGCTTCAGTACGCGCGGCAAGTGGCGAGATTCCACCGATTGCGTCGTAACGAGCCTTGAGATCGGACAGTTGTTCTTCGGTTGGTGGTCGACCACGACGAATGTCGGTGTAGTACGGAAGAATTTCTTCTGAGCTACGTGGTGTTCCGTAGGCCATGAGTAATACGGCAGTTTTGGTGCTCATGTATTTATCGTTTCGTTGTGTTGTGAACGTGTTCAACTATTGCAGCAAGCACGTCGGGGTTAGTAGGTGGCTGCACTCCGTGTCCAAGATTGAAAATATGTCCAAGGTTGCCGCCGTTGTCGGCAAGTACGGCGTCGGTGCCGGCAAGAGCTGTTGGGATGTCGCCAAGAACAAGTTCGGGATTCAGGTTTCCTTGCACGATGGTGTCTGCACCAAGTCGACGGCGTGCATCAGTAATTGATGTGCGCCAGTCCAAACCCATGATCTGTGGTCCGGCTTGTTTCATCATTTCCAAGAGGTGATCGCAGCCAAGTCCAAAGTGAATTCCCGGAGCATGTGGGTGCGACTTCGCAAGTTGCGCAAACACATATGCCGAATGTGGCAGCACCATGGTTCGGTATTCCTCGTGAGTCAGTGTTCCTGCCCATGAGTCAAACAATTGGAAGGCTTTAGCGCCTGCATCGAGCTGACTAGCAATGGACGCAACCGAATGTTCTGCAATGCGTTGCATGAGCGCGTTCCATAATTCGGGTTCATCACGCATCATCTGTTTAGTAATCAGGTGATCACGACTTGGCTTACCTTCAACGAGGTAGCTGCCAACGGTAAATGGTGCTCCAGCGAAAGCAAGGAGTGGCACTTTTAATTCCGCTGCAAGCATGCGCACGGTTTCTAATACATATGGTGTGTCGGCCTCGGCGTCGAGTGGACGAAGGCGCTGCAAGTCCGCAACGGTGCGAAACGGGTGTTCTGCAACGGGGCCAGTGCCTGGTGCAACATCAATTCCGAATCCAACAGCGTGTGCAGGAACCACGATGTCGCTGTACAACACTGCAGCGTCAACGCCGTATCGAGCAACTGGCTGCAACGTGATGTCTGCGGCCAAACGTGGTTGCTTAATGGCGTCAAGAATGCTGCCTTCGCCACGCACTGCGCGATATTCAGGAAGGCTTCGTCCTGCTTGGCGCATGAACCACACAGGTGTGTG
>CANKVI010000083.1 GCA_947487095.1 Acidimicrobiaceae bacterium
GCGTTACTTCCTGAACATGACGTAGTGATATTCGACGAAGCACATCAACTCGAAGACGTCATGAGTGCTTCGGTCAGCATGGCAATCAGCCCTGGAAGCATCCAGCACGTGATTGGCGCGCTGCGTTCAATCGTGAGAGATGATGCATTAACCGGATCCCTTCAGCAACTTGCGTCTGAGTTTGGTGGTTACATCGCGGGAGAAGTTGATAAACGTGTTCCGCTTCCACTCCCCAATGACATCCAGGATGTACTCGCTCGGTTGCGCCTGAAGATCGATGAAGCAGTGGCGGGTTTGAAGGCGATCTCCAGCAATGACGATTCCGCAAAGCAGCGGATACTGCGAGGACAGACGCTCAGTACTCGATTGATTGAGGTCATTGATGGCTCCCTTACGGCCGGGTCACGAACCGTGGCATTCGTAAGTGGAAGTAAAGACAGACCAATTCTTGAACTCGCACCTCTCCATGTAGGTGCTTCGCTCCACAAAGGCGTCTGGTCGAAACGGACGGCAATTCTCACTAGTGCCACCATCCCACTAGCAATGCCTACACGTGTTGGCCTCAACGAAGACGAGGTCGACGCGATTGACGTTGGCAGTCCATTTGATTACGAAAATTCCGCACTGTTGTACTGCGCAAAGCATCTGCCACTGCCCAACGACTCACGCAGAGATGATGCTGTTCATGACGAGTTAGAGAAGTTGATCAACGCCGCTCAAGGACGAACATTGGCATTATTCACCACATATCGGGCGATGCATGCATCCGCAGATGAAATGATGCGTCGACTTGAATACAAAATTTGGCGACAAGATGATCTACCCAAAATGGCTTTGGTTGAAGCGTTCGCATCTGAAGAATCAGCATGCCTGTTTGCTACAGCAGGATTCTTTCAAGGAGTAGACGTTCCTGGGCAAACCCTCAGTCTTGTCGTGATTGACAAAATTCCATTCCCTCGCCCTGACGATCCGCTACTCAGTGCCAGACGAGACGAAATTGGAAAAACGTCATTTAGCGAGATCGACATTCCACTTGCGGCAACTCAACTAGCACAGGCGGCAGGTCGATTAATTAGGTCACGTAAGGACTCAGGTGTTGTTGCCATTCTTGACCCACGACTTGCCACCAAGGGTTATGGAAAAAAGCTTGTGTCAACTCTGCCCCCAATGAAACGAACCATTGAATTTTCCGAAGTAATTCAGTTCCTGAAGTCCATCTAGCAAATCAGCTCAGCAGTCGATAACCCATTCCGCGAACGGTGACGATCATGGTCGGCTCTTCGGGTTGAGTTTCAACCTTCACTCGTAAACGCCGCACGTGTGCATCCACCAAACGTGAATCACCTAAATACTCATATCCCCACACCCGCTCAAGCAACTGATCTCGCGACATCACCATTCCAGGATGATCCGCAAACTCCACCAACAATCGATATTCAGTTTTGGTAAGCGAAATTTCAACTCCTGACTTCTTCACAATGCTCAAGTTGCGATCAATTTCAACATCGCCTATTTTCTTCAACGATTTTGCACTTGACAAAGATGGCTCGGCAGTTTGCGTTCTCCGCAGCGCCGCGCGAATGCGTGCTGCGAGTTCTTTCGGAACCACGGGCTTTGTCACATAGTCATCTGCGCCCGCATCAAACCCGTTCACCAAATCAGACGTATCGGTTTGTGCCGTCACCATGATGACTGGAGTGATGCTTGTTCGTCGGATCGATCTGCACACTTCAAAACCTGAGATATCGGGCAATCGAAGATCCAGCAAAACAAGATCAGGATCAATTTGCCCAAACATTTTGATGCCGGTTTCTCCGTCGCTTGCTTCTGCAACTTCATAACCTTCGTCCTCAAGCACAAGCCGCAGTGCTGTACGAATGGCTTCGTCGTCTTCAATGAACAGCAGGGTAAACATTGCTATGCAGTCTGCCCGAAATGCGCAAATTGTTACAGAAAACGCACACAATTCATCTGCAAATGTCATGAAGTGGGAGCAGAATTTGACTATCGAACCGGCGGGCGTTCATGCTCCCCCTTGAGCCCCGCCGGTTCCGGTCTTGCACTTTTACTGCCATGCTGTATCCATGAGTCAGTTGCGTTTCCCCCGAAAACTTGGGTTGAAGCACAGAATGGTGTTGTTCTTCGGTCTTGCGGCAATGGCTGCAGCGATTGCGTTGAGCGTGGTGACCTATGCCAGCACCCGCTCGTATCTGCTCGGTCAGCGATCAGAGGTTGCTCAGCGACAGGCTTTCAATAACGCGCAACTGATGCGCAACGTCGTTGAGACAGATAGCGCAAATATTGCCGACCTCGTTACGCAAATCCGAACAGAGCAAGGCGGATATGCAGTTGTGCAACTCGATGAACGTCCAGGACGAACTTCACTGTTCTATGCACAGGAACCACTTCGATTTACTCAATCAAATTTGCCTCCAGAATTGCTTGAGCGAACACTCAGCGATAAGACAAGCAGACAACGATTTCAATTTGAAAACAAACCATACGAAGCAATTGGGGTCGCTGTTCCGTCTATCGGACTCCATTACTTTGAAGCATTTCCCGTAACAGATGTCGAGAACACGCTTCGCACCATTCAAATCACGCTGCTCATCGGAGTTGTGCTCATTACCCTTGCCGCCGGTGTACTTGGGTTAACCATGAGCCGGACGGTGCTTCAGCCGCTTACGCGAGTTGCGTTCGCAGCAAACCAAATTGCAACGGGTGGTCTTGATACTCGATTGGTTCAGGAAGATGACTCAGATTTAGACCGACTTGTTGTTTCATTCAACGAGATGGCAGATGCGGTGCAACAACGAATTGAACGAGAACAGCGCTTCGCCAGTGATGTAAGCCATGAATTGCGATCGCCAGTTACCGCTTTGTCAGCAGCAGCAGATGTTCTTGTTTCGCGAAGAACCGAATTCTCTGAGCGAAATCAGCAAGCGATTGACATCATGCAGAAACAAATCGAACGCTTTGACAGAACAGTTCTTGATTTATTAGAACTTTCGCGCCTTGATGCCCAAGTTGCAGACCACGAGACCGAGAACGTTCAACTCAACGACCTCATCGGTCGGATCATGCATCGGTATGGCTTTGGTGAAATTCCATTTATCAGTTCGGTACAAACCTCTGATGGAGAGACTCGAGCTGACGATGAAACACGACTCGATAGACGACGCGTCGAGCGCATATTGGTGAACCTTTTGGAAAATGCACGAGATCATGCCAACGGAGCCACAAAGGTGACACTCACCAGCGACGGAGACACGTTTACACTCGCGGTACACGACGCTGGACCAGGAGTATTGGTGAGTGAACGCACACAAGTGTTTGACCGCTTTGCCCGTGGAACAGCTTCTCGCAACAGCAAAGGCAGCGGGCTTGGATTGGCAATTGTCAGAGAGCATGCTCGAGCCCTTCAGGGCAGTGCTCATGTAGAAGAATCGAGTGAAGGTGGTTCAAGTTTCGTCATCACGTTTGCGAGAACCGAAGGCTAAAGATGATTATTCGCTCGATCTCGTTTAAGTTGTGTGCGCTGTGCTTGTTGCTTGCTTCGTGTGCTGTGCCGAATTCTGGAGCAGTAGATGAAATCAGCTCAAGCGACATTCCCTTTGGACTCAATTCCCCAGAGACATCTGTTCCTGTAACCACAACTACGGTTGTTCTGAATTCACCGCTTACTGGATCTACTTTTGAACAAGCTGATTTATATTTTGTTGATGGATCTGCACTAAAGCGACTACGACTGGAAATTCCAACACCGACCGACCTACAAGGTGTTTTTGCTGCACTAGTTGCAGGATTACCCGATTCAGTGAATACCAAAGTGAAAACCCTCTTACCTGGTGATTTTGCTGCGGTGATCGACATTGAAGGCGGAGTAGCAAACGTGAATGCAAAACGTGTCTACCTAGATTCGATTAAACCCAACGAGCAACGCTTGGCGATTGCTCAAATCGTGCTCACTCTGACCAGCCAACCCGGTATCGGTCAGGTGACATTCAGCGTCGGAGGAAAAGCAATCGGTGTGCCACGTGGTCGCGGCGACATTGCAGGTGCTGGCACTCCAGTTACCTTTGACGACTACAAAATGCTGATTGCGAGGTAACTAATAGCCGAGTCGCTCGACGCGATCTGGTCGCTGCTGCCAGTTCTTGTCAACCACCACAGCCAGCTCGAGAAACGTGCCTTTGGGCAACTGCTTACGAACAGCGGTCCCCACTTCTTTCAACAGCAGTCCGCCCTTGCCGATGACCATTCCCTTTTGACTGTCGCGCTCAACAACGATTTCGCATCGCACTTTGTTGTCTTCCCATTCAGTGACGCGAGTTGCAATTGAATACGGCAATTCATCAAACGTGATTGCAAGCAATTGCTCCCGAACAAGCTC
>CANKVI010000084.1 GCA_947487095.1 Acidimicrobiaceae bacterium
TCAATTTTCCGCCCTGGTTCAATTTTCCGCAAGGGATACACCGACTCACCGCGTAACCGTTCGTACGTGATTATGAACTCGGTGTTGTACCACTTGCATCCAGTGAAGGTGAAGCGTCACGCGGTGAAGGTCAGTTACACACTGTGCCTCGGCGGCCTCAGCTTCTTTTTGTTCATTTTGCTCACTGTTACGGGCATTTTCTTGATGTTCTTCTACCGTCCTACAGCAGCCAATGCTTGGCAGGACATTCAGTCTTTGCAGACTTCAGTGACGTTCGGATTGATGGTGCGCAACATGCATCGATGGGGTGCTCACCTCATGGTGCTCAGCGTGTTCTTGCACATGGCTCGCGTGTTTTACCACGGTGCATATAAGGCACCGCGCGAGTTCAACTGGGTGGTCGGAGTTATTCTGCTCACGCTCACGTTGTTGCTTTCGTTTACCGGATATCTCTTACCGTGGGACCAACTAGCGCTGTGGGCGGTTGCGGTGGGAACCAACATGATGGGGTATTCGCCGGTTATTGGTTCTCAAGTTCGATTTGTGTTGCTTGGTGGCGTAGAAATTGGCGCAGAAACATTGTTGCGTTGGTACGTGTTGCACGTGTTGCTCTTCCCGTTTGTCACCGTAATCTTCTTGGCCATTCACTTCTGGCGCGTGCGCAAAGACGGCGGAATCTCGGGTCCATTGTGATGAATTCAAATATTGAAAGGATGATCAGCAATGACTGAAATTCCAGAGCACCTCCTGAAGCGCGCGCAAGCGGCACGCGAAAAGGCAGCAGCAGAAGCAGGTGCTGCAACTGAAGGAGAAGCATCGGGAGACTCACGTATCCCCGCTCACCTCCTTGAGCGCAGCAAGGCAGCAAAAGCTGGAGGCTCAGTTGCCGTTGCAGAAAAACCAAGTGGTGCAGTAGTTGCTGCTCCGGCAGAAGGAAATGTTCCGATGGCTGCTGGTCCTGGTGGACACACACAGCGTTTGCTTACAGTCGTTAAGTCTGGATCAATTCAAGACGTTAAGTCTGAGCCAGTTGACAAAGTGCATACCTGGCCACACTTGCTTGCAGTTGAATTCGTAGCTTCACTTGCGTGCACTGCGTTCTTGTTCTTGTTCTCATGGGTAGTGAACGCGCCATTGTTACAAGCAGCCAACTTCAACCAAACACCGAACCCTTCAAAAGCACCGTGGTACTTCCTTGGACTTCAGGAATTGCTCACCATGTTCCACCCGATGATTGCTGGTGTAACGCTTCCAACTGTTGGTCTGGTGGCGTTGATGTTTGCTCCGTTCCTTGACAAAACTGTTTCAAACAAGCCAGAAGATCGCAAGTTCATGACCAGCATGTTTACGATCTTCCTCATGTTCTGGGCCGTTCTCGTAATCGTGAGTTCGTTCTTCCGTGGACCTGGCTATAACTTCACGTTCCCTTGGCGTGACGGAATCTTCTTCGAGCTCTAAAGCGAGACGTATATATATGACAACAATTCAGATCATCACCATTGCAATCGCGGTTCTTATCGTTGCCGGTGTCGGCGTTGTGCTGACTTCGTCGCGCGCCTCGGGTGTTCGCGGAACGGGAACACTTGCTCGCGAAACACGCAAGAAGGATCGCGGAGCTGTAGATCCAGAGCAACTCACTGGTCGCCAATTTGAAGCAGTCGTTCGCAAGCAGAACTCCGCGATCATTGCTGCACCAAAGGCCGAAATTGAGCCTTGGGTTGCTCCTGATGCCGAAGCTATTGGTGTAACTCGTCGTAAGTTCTTTAATCGTGCAATCGTCACGCTGATGAGTGCAAGCCTTGGCGGTTTCGGTGCATCGCTTATCGGATTCCTTTGGACAAGTTCGTCTGGTGGGTTCGGTTCAAAGATCACGATTGGAAACTTGACTGACGTGATTACGCAAATTCGCGCAAACAAGGGCTTCTTGTACATGCCGCAGGCTCGTGCCTGGATAACCGAGTATCCGAAGGAATCGTTATCAAAGGGCAAATCGGCTTACGGGCATCAGGCACCGGTGTATTCAGGGCTTGAAGGTGGAATTATTGCGCTCTATCAAAAGTGTCCTCACTTGGGTTGCCGCGTTCCAGAATGTGGCAGTTCACAGTGGTTCGAATGCCCGTGTCACGGTTCGCAGTTCAATCGTGTTGGTGAAAAGAAGGGCGGTCCTGCCCCTCGCGGTATGGATCGCTTCGGTGTATCAGTTGCTAACGGCGTAGTTGTTGTTGACACGGGAACCGTGTTTGGTGGTCCACCAATTGGTACGAATACCACCGGCCAAGAAGCTGAAGGTCCACACTGCGTAGGTGGAGGGTCACACTGATGTTTGCTGACGTAACGACAAATTTGGCCTGGTTCTTCCTGATCATCGCGTTGATCGGATGGGCCTTCTACGGTGTTGCCAACATTCGCAAGAGCCGAGCAGAAATTGGATCTGAAATCAAGCTTGCAGCAAATCGCAAGCCATATTACGACGACGAAATTCTTGAAGGTAAGAAAATTGAGCGCACGCAGCTCATTGGCATTGCGTTCCTTGCCATCGTCACACTTGCACTGCCGTTGTATTGGATTCTTGAACCGGGTCGTCAAGAAGGTGCAAGAAACGGCTGGGATCATCGCTTCGCATCATGGGGAAGTCGTCTTTACGATGTAACTGCTAATGGTGGATTTAACTGTGCGGGTTGCCACGGTGGTACCAAAGGTGCTGGTGGCGCAGCGGTATATGCGCTAACCGATTCGAAGACTGGTGAAGTTCGTGAAGTGAGCTGGAAGTCACCAGCATTGAACACCATTTTCTACCGGTTCAGCCAAAGTGAAGTGCGGTTCATTCTTGAATACGGACGTCCATTCTCACCAATGTCGCCATGGGGCGTTGTAGGTGGAGGGCCAATGAATGAGCAGCAAATTGAAACCGTTTTGGCGTATTTGAAGAGCATCCAAATTCCCCGCGAAAACTGCGCGGTTGTTGATGCCGATCCTCGTATTTGTGATGGCGGACATTTGCCAAAAGAAAAGCAAGATGAAATTACTGCAGAAGCAGAACGATTGGTCGCTGCAGGAACGTACACGTCGTTAGGTGAGGCATTGTTCAATCTTGATTTGGGCGGTGGTAATTATTCATGCGCTCGTTGCCATACAAAGGGTTGGTCATATGGTGACCCACAGATCACTGGTGGTGGAGCTCTTGGCCCAAACCTCACAGGCGGTTCATCCGTTCGTCAATTCCCAGTCAAGAACGACATGATGAATTTCATCAAGGGTGGAAGCGAATATGGCAAGCGTTATGGAGAGCAAGGTCAGGGAAGCGGTCGAATGCCAGCGTTTGGTGCCATGCTGACCGAAGAACAAATCAATGCGATCGTTGATTACGTGCGGGGTCTGTAAATGTTGTCAACACTCTTAGCAATTTCATGGCAACCAGAAATTCGCGGCGTCGTAGTCGTAATTTTGATGGTCATTGTTTTGATTGGCGGAAGCTACCTCGTTGTTGGAACAAACTTGGGTGCACGTTTGGGTTTTCTCATCGTGTTGTCAGCATTATTCGGCTGGATGACCGTGATGGCTGCAGTGTGGTGGACATACGGAATTGGTCTGAAAGGTCCAGAACCATCATGGAAACCTGCAGAACCTGTCACGATCATTCGTGACTCCGGTCTGCTTACTGCTGCAGGCATTTTGGATAGTTCGGTTGAGTCTGCTGCTACGCCAACAGAAGCCGCCAAGAACGCTGCGGCTCAGTTTCAAGAAGAAGGCTGGACACTTTTAGATGAAGCAGACCCGCAACGCGGTCAAGCAATTGCTGCATCAGATGCAATTTTGCAAATTGAGGCAGAAGAGTTTGCTGCTGGTGAATATTTGAACGTTGCGGTGTATGACCGCGGCGGAGAACGATTCCCAAAAATCAACGACTCGCTTGACTTCGTAGCTTTCTTCCACAAGGCGCGATACGCCTTGGTTGAGGTAGTGCCAATCGTTCCTCAGCGAACAGAGCCAGGTCGTGCGCCTGCTCGCCCAGTTGCCGACGAGACGCAGCCACACCGTTACGTCTACATGATCCGCGACCTCGGTGCAAAGCGTCAACCAGCCATCATGATCACATTTGGATCAGGTCTGATTTTCGTTATTTTGTGCTGGCTGCTTCACCGTCGAGAACTTTTCCTTCGCGAAAATCTCGCCAGTGACAAATCGCCTGTTAAGGCTTAAGGAATTTCGTGGGTCAGTACCTTCCAATAGTGGTGTTGGCGACACTTGCTGTGCTGTTTGGCGCAATCAGTCTCGTCGCATCAAAGCTGTTGGCCCCACGTCGCCCTAACACTGCGAAATC
>CANKVI010000085.1 GCA_947487095.1 Acidimicrobiaceae bacterium
CCCATGTTGCCACCACCAACAAATGTGATTGGCTCTTTGTGCATGTGGTCAGGTTAGCGACTTATGTGGTTCGAGTTATTGGACAACTTCTCCGATCGCCAATAACCCGAACGCGTAACGATGTGTACGGCTAGTCGGTAAAGCGGCTGGCAAATCCGATGCGGATGAGCGAACCAAAACTTTGCTCAACCGTCGAATACAGGGTGCCGATTGCGCGGTCTAACTCTTTTTCATTCAGTGCAGCAAGTGGAATCTCGCCGCGAAGGAACACCGCATCTTCTTGACCTATTGAAAAATGAGCCCCTACTAGCTTTTCGTTTCGACGAAGCAAAGCTTCGTACAACGTCTGTGCATTCTCTTCCGGCGCAGGCATGACATAGGTTTCAAATCGAAGTGTGCGTTGGCCCAACGTAAGCCACACCGTGGTGAACTCCTTTTCTTCGCCGGCCATGCGCACGTACCAGCGAATTTCCTGGTCGGTTGAACGATCAACCGCGAGAATTAACTCATTCTGTGCTTTTTCGCGCGCCAACCATTCATCAATTTGCCGCTCTGTTCGAGCAAGAGCTGCGTCGTCAAACAGATCGGACACTAGGAACACGCAACCAAGTCGCGCTCAAGCAACTCGGTGTACACACTGCGGGCTTTCAACGCTGCTGACTTCCATGAATATGCCTGCGCGCGGTGTGCGGCGGCAGTTCCCATTGAAATTGCGAGCAAAGAATCGTCAAGTAGTCGACGCGTAAACCGAGCAAAACCGGAAACATCGCGTCCTGGAACAAGGAACCCTGTCTTGCCATCTTCGATCAAGTTCAGTAATCCACCAACCGCCGTCGCAACGACAGGAATTCCACATGCGGCTGCCTCAAGTGCAACAAGACCGAAGCTTTCACTCCGTGATGGAACCAACACCACATCTGCAGCACGATAAAACGTGGACAACAAGTGGTGTGGCTGTGGCTCGTAGAACTTCACGCGACCGACAAGACCAAGTTCCTGAATGAGCGCTTCAATTCGTGCAAGCTCAGTTGCACCTTCCACTCCACTCGCACCACCTACAACGATGAGTTGCGCATCGCTACGGCCAATTTCGGCAAGTGTGCGCACCGCAACATCAAGTCCCTTCAAGGGCTGAATGCGACCTACGAACAACAATATGGGGCCTGATCCAAGCCCAAGTGCATGGCGCGCACCGCGGCGATCACCGGGAGAAAAGAAAGCTCGCTCTACACCTGGTGCAACTACTTCAATTGATCCAGGTGCACTTCCGTACAGCGACTGAAACTGTGATTGCTCTTCCGTGCAACTGACCATGATGGCGTCTGCACAACCGATAATTTCAAGTTCAGATTTGTCGCGGATAGGTGACTCCACATCGCCACCCAAACTTTTTACTCGCGCGAAAGTATGAAACGTTGTTACGAGAGGCAAATCCAGTTCGTGTTTCAGACGGTGACCAGCGAGACCAGAGAGCCAATAGTTTGCATGCACGATGTCGGCACCGCCGCGGTGTTGTAAATGCCAGGCAACACCGTCAGTGAATTCTTCGACCGCATTCAGTAGCTCTTCCTTTGGCAGATCTACTTCACCGGCTTGCACATGCACTACGCGATGATTTGGTTCGACCTCAATGACTTCTGGAAGATCGTCTTTCCATTTGCGCGTATATGTTGTGCAGTCAACGCCACTGCTTGCAAGAGATGAGACCAATTCGCGCACGTACACATTCATGCCACCTCCATCGCCGACACCTGGCTGAGCCAGTGGCGAGGTATGCATAGAGAGAATGGCTACGCGTTGCATTACATAATCAACCTATCTGCAGGGCTACTTAATTCGCCTAGTTCAGCTCGGCGTCGAATCAGCGTTTTCCCCAACAAAACTGCGGTAGACCGAGAGCAGCGTTTGCTTTTGTTCTGTTGATAAATGGGGATCCGACGACACCGCATCAACCACACCAGAGCGCGGTTCCTCGCTCGGATCAAGGATGCCCGCCCGCTCGTAAAGCGTTTCAGCGGAGATCTGCATTGCACGTGCAAGCTGCTGCAAAATTTCAGCCGATGGCTTGCGCAGACCACGCTCAATTTGAGACAAATACGGATTTGAGACTCCCGCGACTTTTGCTAAATCTCGAATGGACTGCTGTGCAAGTTCGCGTTGTTGGCGAATGAAGTTGCCTACATCGGCCAGACGTTTGTCGACGACCATGATCAGTTATCGTCGTTCAGCAGTGCGTCGACGTTTGCGCCGCCGTCTTTGTATCGCTTCACTAATTCGGCAGTCAGTGCATCAATTTGATCAAACAACGAACGACGCTCACCCGAGCGCGCATTTTCAAATGCACTGAGTTCATCAATTGCGCGCAGCAAACCTTCGACATCGAGTGTGCGAATTGATCCGAAGCCAACTCGTTCACACAGCTGTTCAAGTTCCATCACCAGCGGATGATCCGTAGCAATATTTGTTTCGCGTGGTGGTCGCGCAGAACCGCCGCCATGTTCCTGACCAAACACTCCAGCCAAGTCAGTTGCAGTGTTGCTTGTTGGTAAATTTTCTGCGCGACGTCGTTGCTCGTCGCGCGCAATATCTAGTCGACCTTGAGCCATTCGGCGCACAAATGACACAGCGTCTTCTTGCGCTTGCAACGCAGTTCGCGCAGCACGAATGCCAGCAAGGTCAAGGTTGGAGAAATCACTCATTGATCGCCACCGGAGACAGGAGGAAGAATTGCCACCTCATCATTGTCGTTGACTGGTGAGTCCGAATCTGCGACCTCTCCATTCACCCAGATTCGACAGGTGCCAAGTACTCGCTCAAAATCGGCACCAAACCGAACTACTGCCTCAGAAATGACCTCTGAAACCGTGTTACCGGGCACGACATCTCGCGAACAACCAGCCGCCTCGCGAGCGGATGCGAACAATCGCAGTTGAGCCACAAACTCATCGTACCTTTGCCACTACCCTGCCTTGGCGTGTCTACTAACGACGTGATTGCAAGTCTGCTTGTCGTGCGACATGGACAGTCGTTGTGGAATATCGAAGAGCGCTGGCAGGGTCGCGCCGACATAGAACTCAGTGATCTTGGCATCGCGCAGGCACGCCAAGCGGCACAGCGTTTGGGAACATTTGATTACATCGCTTCCAGCACATTGCTTCGTGCGTTACGAACTGCGCACATTATTTCTGAAGCGCAGGGAGTTGGTCCTGTAGAAACCGACGAGCGACTTCAGGAAACCCATGTTGGCCCATGGGAAGGTTTGACTCGCACACAAATTGAAGAACAATGGCCTGGGTTTTTGGCATCGCGAACCAAACCCGAAGGGTTTGAGTCTGACGAGTCAATCGTTGAGCGACTCACCGATGCGTTCATTGATATTGGTCAACGTTGCGAAGGTGGAACTGCACTCATCATTAGTCATAGTGGAGTCATTCGCACACTTCGTCATGTGCTTGGCGCAAGCAATCCACGCCTACCCAACCTTGGTGGCAGTTGGTTCCATGTGCATCGCGACAATCGCATTAGCGTTGGCGATCTCGTCACACTCGTTGACGATGACCTCACCACAGAATCGCTGTAACCATGCTTAATCGATTACTAGATGATTCTTTTGATAAAGAAATTCGCCGCAATATCACTGCGGTCACTGTTGCACGGCTTGTTGCCAACGCCGCGTATCGATTCGCCCCGTTGTTTCTCGCAACCATTGCGCGTGGCTTTGAAGTTTCACTTTCCACGCTTGGTTTTGCCATTTTTGTCAGCGAACTTTCCGGCTTCGCCTCACCACTTGCTGGACGCATCGTCGATCGGCTCACGCACCGCAACAGCATGGTGCTTGGTCTCGTTGGATCCGCAATTGGTTGCACCATCGCAGCGGTATCTACTTCGCCATTGATGTTTGCAGTTGGCGTAACCGTTCTTGCATTGACCAAACAAAGTTTCGACCTTGGGCTCGGTGCATGGATTGCAGACCACGTCCCCTACAACCAGCGCGGAAAAATTGTTGGATTGACCGAAACTGCGTGGGCACTTGGATTGCTCGTTGGTGTTTCGGTCATGGGTTTAATCACTGCTGCAACAAATTGGCGAATTGGTTTTGCATTTGCCGTCTTATGTCTGATTGTTTCAACCGTTGTTATTTTCAATCGCGTTACCAATGCAGTCCGTGAGGTTCATGAAAGTCGCAGCACTACCCCGCAACGAGTCACTGGTAACTCATGGTTGGTCGTTGCCACCATGTTTTTCATTATGTGCAGCGCACAGA
>CANKVI010000086.1 GCA_947487095.1 Acidimicrobiaceae bacterium
AGCCACGATGCACGCCAAATGAGCAAACGTGCTGCATCAATTTGAGTAATCATGTTGGCAAGTTTGAACGCAATTGCTTGGTGCATGATGATCGGCTTACCAAATGCATGTCGTTCTTTTGCGTAGTCAAGTGCATACTCATACGCTGCGCGTGCAATGCCTAACGCCTGCGCACCCACCGCTGGGCGAGTTGCTTCAAATGTTGCCATCGCTGGTTGCTTACCACTTGATGTTCCTTCGCGGTAGCGAGCAAGTTTGGCATCAAGCTTTTCTTTTCCGCCCAACAAGCAACGACCCGGTACGCGAACATTGTCGAGCACCACTTCTGCTGTGTGGCTTGCACGAATTCCGTGCTTCAAATACTTCTGACCCTGTGACAAGCCCTTGGTTCCTGGAGGAATGATGAAGCTTGCTTGGCCACGACCCTTCAGCTCTGGGTCAACTGCAGCAACAACCACGTGCACGTTGGCAATTCCACCGTTGGTGATCCACGCCTTTGTTCCGTTCAATACCCACTCGTCATTTGCTTCGTCATACACCGCGCGCGTGCGCAAGTTTGAAACGTCGCTACCTGCATCTGGTTCGCTCACGCAGAATGCACCCAGCTTCACATCATCTGGAGTTCCGTAACACTGTGGAACCCACTCCATCATTTGTTCAGGCGTTCCGTTTCCTGCAATACCTGCTGCAGCAAGACCAGAACCCATAATTGCCATGCCAATACCAGCATCGCCCCAGAACATTTCTTCAATTGCCACCACCATGGTGAGACCAGTTGGGTCAGACATTGCATTCATGATGAAGTCGAGGCCGTACAAACCGATCTTTGCTGCCTCTTGCACTACTGGCCAAGGGAACTCTTCTTTTTCATCCCACTCGTGTGCGGCAGGACGAATGGTGTCTACTGCGAACTGATGAATCCAGTCCTTAAGTTGTAATTGGTCATCATTGAGTGCAAGTGAAAAATCAGCCATGCGCACAAGTTACCGCACGGTAAGCGCCGGTGCTACTTCGTGCGGGTAACGGGAATCTGCAGTATTGCGGGTGCAATCGACTCCAAAATGAGCTTTGCGCCCGGCTTGTATACGTGTACTCCATCCCAGCGAAAACTCAGGCTGTTGGCAACTTTGGGGTCTGAACACCATTCCTTGGGTCCATTCACGAAGTACACCCCATCGTTTTCGGGTGCTGCAACTTCGCGCATCAATGCATTCAGGTGACTCGTGCGAGTGTCGTCACCGCGCTGTGGCAACGGTGGAACTGGTCCGCCCTTCGATTCAACCGGTCGCATACACGCAACTTCGAGGAGTGCAACAGCAACGTTTTGTTTGCGCAACGCATCAATGCCACGTTGAAGCTGCGTCTTAAACATGGTGTCGGCAGGAACGGTATTCACTTTGAACAGAAAGCTATTGATCTGTAGATCCATCACTTCCCAAGCACCTACCACCACCAGCGCAACGTCGGCATTTGCTTGTGCTGCCGACTTTGCCCACTTTGTTTCAAAGCCTTTGCAATTAGCAAAGTTACGACGGAACTTTCCGCTGGTTCCACCAATACCGACACCTCGGTCGTACACGCCACAACCATCAATTGAACCGTTCGTAATCACAAATGTTTTTTCAATACCACTTGGCTTGTTAACTGCCAGCGAGTGGGCTTGTGAGTCACCGACAATCACCATGCGCCTCGGCAATTTTGCAAGCGTCGTGCTAGTGACCGGAGTATTCACCGCCGTGGTTGCTGTTGTCGGCAGTGTTGTTGGAACAACAAACACCACATCAGTATTTCCAGTATCAACCGAAACGTCGCGCGCCTGAATTCCCGATAGCTGCACACTCGTTACACCAATGAGTGCGGCCACCACAACAGTGAGTGCTACGGGAAGTCTGCGACGCATGGCTGACAATTGTCGCCGTTGGCGAAGCCAATTACCAATCGCACCTTTTCGCGCTGGGGTTTCAATGAATTGATAGACAAATTCGTTGATGATGACCGTTGCCGTTAACGCGTATGCAAGACGAATTGACGACAGTCGTGCGCCTGTGATTACAAAAATTGGCCAGTGCCATAAATACAAACCGTATGAACGCCGGCCAATCTCGACAAGCAGCGGAAATGACAGCGCTTGCTTCACCAGTGATTTTCCCGAACGCACGACGACCGCAATAATCACCGCAGATGCAACAGTTGCAGCAGCAAGACCGCCCATGTACAACTGCTCGTCGGCAACATGAATGAATGCAGAGATATACCCAAGCATTGCCAGTGCACCAAGCGCCAATACATCGGCGAAACCAGATCGCACCTTCGCAAAACGGCCAACTGCCTTTTTCCATGGATGCCACACACAAGCCAGCGCCGCGCCAAGCAACAACCCGCTCGACCTTGTGATCGTGCTGAGATACAAAAAGTTGATGCGAGTTTCGTTATCGACAGTAAATGCCAGTGCGGTTCCCACCATGACCGCTGCGGCCAAAAGCCCAATAAATACAGCCGAAATCCACTTTGGAATTCGTTTGTTTCCCAGTACAAAAACAAATGCAATTGGCCACAGCACATACCACTGTTCCTCTACGGCCAACGACCAAAGGTGTCGAAGCATCGGCAACGAGTTCGCAGCAAAGTACGGAGTGTCTACGAAATAGATCTGCCACCAATTTGAGAAGTAACCAAGTGCAGGTAAGACATCTTGACGAAAATCTGGTGCGGAATCCTTCGCAAAAAACGTCACCGTCACAAGAGACGCGACCAGCATGGTGAACAATGCTGGAAGCAATCGACGCGCACGTCGAATCCAAAACTGCTTCAGGCTCACTTTGCCCGAAACATGTTGTTCGTCAATCATCAGAGACGTAATGAGAAAACCACTGACAACGAAAAACACTTCGACGCCAATGAATCCACCTGGTATCCAATGAATTCCTGCGTGATACAACATGACAGCAATAACACTCAGTGCGCGCAAGCCATCAAGCGCAGGCTGATAGCCCATGCGAGTTTCTTCGCTCATTTTGAATGACGAAGAGATCGGCGTGAAGCAACAACAATGGCAATCAAATACACACCTGCACCAAGCGTGAACGGTGCACCGACGCCAATGTGATCAAAAGCCAAACCCGCTAGTGGCGGTCCGATAACACGAGCAAGAGCATTTGACGATTGCTGAAAACCAAGCACTTCCCCGCGCTTAGCTTCAGGTGCAGAGTTAGCAACAAGCGTGGTGAGTGATGGACTTGAAATTCCAGCGCCAATGACCATTAATACAAGCGCAATTATCAGCACAGGCCAAATAACTGCGGCACCAAGGAACAACATTCCCGCTGCGACACACACTTGACCAACACGTAGCAAACTCAACGAACCGAACCTCTGGGTAAGCGGACCAATCAGCCCACCTTGCACTGCAGACATCAGCAAGCCGACTGCAAGAAAAACCGCAGCCGTGCCGGCTTCTGTCAAATTGAATCGTGACCCACCGAACAACGAAAAAGTAGCTTCAAATCCAGCAAATGGAAGCACTGAGAAAAATCCGATCAACACAAATGATGTGATGTTGTGCTTTTTTGGCTCATGCGTTTCAACTGAGATATGTTCGCGAACCGTTTTCGTTTCTGGCAAGCGAATGATCGCTGCAACCGCGTTGATTGAAGCAAGCACACCCGCAACATAAAAAGGAACGTGCGGTCCGCCAAGTGCAGCAAGACCACCAAGCGCTGGACCAACAACAAACCCAACACCAAAGGCCATGCCCAACAGTCCAAGCATTCGTGCTCGTTGCTTTGGAGCACCAAGGTCGGCAATGGCGCTTTGTGCAACTGACACGCTTGCTCCCGATGCACCATCGATGAATCGACCCAAAAAGAGCACCCACAACGCGCCCGCTGCCCCAGTGATAAAGCTGCCGATGGCAGTACCAAAGAGCGAAATGACGATGACAGGTTTTCTGCCAACACGATCTGACCAGCGACCCAGTATCGGAGAAAACACCATTTGCGCCAATGAAAAAGAGGCAAACAACAGACCAACTTGAAAACCATTCGCACCATACCGGTCGGCGTATCGACCAAGAATTGGCGCAACGATTCCAAAGCCCACCATGTCGAGCGCAACTGTTGACCAAATGACCCAGAAGCCACGTGGCAACGGTTCGCGAACTGGCTTTTCAGTATTCATGTTGAGTGGAACCGAATCTAACTGCGACGCACTCGCGTGCCGTCTTTCGTGGTTTCCACCACATAGCC
>CANKVI010000087.1 GCA_947487095.1 Acidimicrobiaceae bacterium
GCGTGTTCATTGCCGAGACCGAGGGCTATCACAACGCAAACCTGACCATGGAAGATGTGCGCGACAACTTTGCACAAATTCGTAACGAAGAGGGATACAAAGTTCCTGCCAACATCGGCGAGGAAACAAGCATGTTCCTTCCGTACTTGAAGTAACTCGCGCATCACACCGTGAATACCATCCACGTTGCATCAAGCGATGGCGTGGATGTTCCCGTGTATGACTATGCACCGGACTCAACAAGTGGAAGCGTGTTGTTTTCACACGCCACTGGGTTTCATGGTCGTTGCTTCAACAGCACTGCAGCACTTCTTGAAGACAGCGCACACTGTTATTCGTTTGACTACCGCGGTTACGGAGATGCAACACTGCCCCACGATTGGAAAGTGAGTTGGGGTGGTTACGGCGATGATGCACAAACCGTTGCGCAACACGTTGCAAACCAGAGCGGGCCTTCAATTGCATTTGGGCACAGCATGGGTGGTGCGGCGCTCGTAATGGCTGCATTGCGTCAGCCCGAATTGTTTCGCGCACTAGTGCTGTTTGAGCCAATCATTTTTCCGCCAATTACTCGCGAATCCGGTAACGCTGGCGCACCAAGCCCGCTTTCCGAAGGTGCACGCAGACGACGAGCAACTTTTGGTTCGTTTGACGAAGCGATTGCCAATTACTCATCGAAGCCGCCGCTGAATGTTTTCCAGCCAGAGGTGTTAAACGACTACGTGCGCTTTGGATTCAACAGCAATGCAGACTCAACCGTGTCGCTGAAGTGCCAACCCGAACACGAAGCACGAACCTATGAGTCGGGTGCGTTACATGAGACATGGAAAGACCTGGCAAAACTGCGCTTGCCCGTGTGGATAGTTTCTGGACAAATGATTCCGATGTCCCCTGCCGCGTTTGCCAAACCACTTGCTGATGCAATTCCGGGCAGCACATTTGTGCAATGGGACGACCTTGGCCACTTCGGACCAATGCAAGACCCGCAACGAATCGCCCAACTCATTACCTCAATAGAAACGACACTGACATGACCACTTGGCCTATTCCCGAATCACTCTCACCTTCGAGCACCAGCACGTTTCAAGACTGCCCACTGAAGTTTCGCTTTCAAAACATTCAGAAACTTCCACAGCCACCGAGCATTGCTGCGGTAAAAGGCAACGTGGTGCACCGCGCGCTCGAGTTGCTATTCGGTCTCGAACCACAACAACGAACAGAAGATGCGGCGCTGGCGTTTGCGCAGACTGCGCGCACCGAGTTTGAGCCAACGTACGACATCACCGGGCTGAACCTGAATGAAAAACAACTTGACGACTTCTGGAAAGACTGCGACTCGTTAGTGAAGAGCTATCTGCGTATGGAAGACCCAAAGAGTGTGAATGTGGTTGACCTTGAATTGTGGGTGCAAGCACCAGTTAATGATTTTGGACTACGCGGGTTTGTGGACCGCATTGAGCGCGACGCCGAAGGCAACCTCATCATTAGCGACTACAAAACCGGCAAAGCACCTCGCGAGCAAGATGTAGACGCAAAGATGCAGCAACTGCACATGTACGCCTACATGTTGCGCGAAATGCGTGGTGAAGCACCAGCCAAAGTAAGCCTCATGTTCGTGAAAGACGGCATTCGTCACACACGTGCAGTGACCGAACAAACCATGAAGTTTGTTGTCACCAAGACCTCGGCGCTGTTTAAAACCATTTCCAACGCATGCACCACCGGCAACTTCCCTACGAAGAAAAGCGCGCTGTGCAACTACTGCTCGTTTAAGGATTGGTGCCCAGAGTTTGGCGGAAACCCTGACGATGCCGAAGCTGGCGCAGCGGTGAAATATCCTCGTCCTGCCGCATGACGTTTGATCCAACCGCCCGATTCGAAACATTTGACAACAAGGTAGACAGCGCGCTCGAACACATTCGCGACTACAAATTTGTCAAAGTTGTTTTCAGCATTGCCAGCGCAGTTGGCGACTTCGGAATTTTGTGGCACATCATTGGATTACTACGAGCCATTGGCAGTGTTGATCGCTTTCAACAAGCACTGGTGTTTTCCACCATGATCGGCATTGAAAGCCTGTTACTAAACCAAGGCATCAAGCGCTTGTTCCGTCGCAGTCGCCCCACAACAAGCGGCGACGAACGGTTTGCGTTGCGCACACCTAGCACATCTAGTTTTCCAAGCGGCCACTCCTCGTCGGCATTCTTTTCTGCCCTCGTACTCACCTATTTCTTCACTTGGCCGTGGGTGGGGCTGTTCTATGTATTTGCGATGATTATCGCCACAAGTCGCGTAGGTGTGCGTATTCACCATGCCAGCGATGTTGTTGGTGGCGCCATTGTGGGAAGTCTGATGGGCGTTGTGGGCTTGGTGTTTTTAAACGCTATACATCTCATATGACCTCGTCTCCCACGTTTGCTCTTACCTACGACTACCGCTGCCCATACGGCCGCATTGTGCACGACCATGTGGCAACCGCTTTGAAAGCTGGAGCACCATGGACCGTAAAATTCACGCCATTTTGTTTAGGACAAGCACACGTTGAAGAAGGACAAACCGACATTTGGGAACGCCCACAAGACGACACCGGAATACTTGCGCTGCAAGCTTCTATTGCCGTGCGCGACACCCAGGCCGACAAGTTTTTGAACATGCATCACGCGTTGTACGAATATCGCCACACGCAAAACGGAAACTTGCGTGAGCGTGCACCGTTAAGTGAAGTGATTGCAGAACATGGTGTGGATGTAGAAGCCATGTGGGCAGAAGTAGACAGCGGTCGTCCGCTTGCCACCATTAAAGAAGAACACACGGCATACGGTCGCACGCATTCGGTGTGGGGCGTGCCGACATTTATTGTTGGCAGCAAAGCCGTGTTTGTTCGTTTGCTCGATCGCCCAATGGGAGACGCAATACTTGCAACAACAACGGTTGATCGCATTCTTGAAAATATTGGTTGGGACAATTTGAACGAGTTCAAGCACACTTCGGTGCCTCAATGAACCACGACATGCCTCGCTTTGACGATCGCATGAGCGATGCCGAGGCATTGATGTGGAGAGCTGAAAAAGATCCGTTCCTCACTTCCACGTTTGCGAACATCACCATTCTTGATCGTGCGCCAAACTTTGATGCATTCGTTGCACGAATGGATCGCGCCTCGCGAATCATTCCGCGACTGCGCCAACGTGTACAACCAGCGCCTGCTTCTCTTGGCCCACCACGTTGGGTTGCTGATACCGAATTCAACATTGCACACCACGTTCGACGAATGGCGTTGCCGGCGCCAGGAACCATGCGACAGTTACTTGATCTTGCAACTTTGTTGGTTGCCGACGCATTCGACCGCACTCGCCCATTGTGGCAGTTCACGGTGATCAATGGGCTTGAAGGAGGCAAGTCGGCCATTATTCAAAAGTTGCACCACACCATTACCGATGGTCAAGGTGGCGTTGCGCTATCGATGCAGTTTCTTGACCTTGAGCGCGATGCAAATCCACCGCCACCACTTGACCCGTCAATGTTTAGTGAACCCGAGCCAAGCACCACTTCTGCATCCGATTTATTGAACTCATCGTTTCAAGATGTGATGCGCGCACCACTTGGTGCATTGCGCCAAGTTCGCGAGTTGTTGCAAGACCCAACGCAATTGCCAGCACTTGGCACACAAGCCGCAGCAACCGTGCGCGGATTGTTGAATGAACTGAACAGCGTTGATCCGGCGCGTTCGCCACTGTGGACACAGCGCTCTTTGCAACGACAGACCGAAACGCTTCGTGCGCCGTACCGCACCATGATGGACGCTTCTCGCGCTCTTGGTGGCAAGTTGAACACGGCCTTCCTCGCCGCTGCTGCCGATGCAGCAGGCAGTTACCACCGCAAGCTTGGCTCGCCAGTGGAATCGTTGCGTACCAGCATGGCAATTAGCACGCGAAACGAAGACTCTGGTGCAAACGCATTTACATTGGTCCGCATGTTGGTGCCGACGAGCGACATGCCCATTACCGAGCGCTTTGCAGCCATAAGCGAACTCGTCAATTCGGCACGCGAAGGTTCGAAGAACGCGCAGCTTGACACACTGGCAACGGCATCCAGCCTGCTGCCCACTTCAGTGCTGACGCGCATTGCGCGCACCCAAAGCCAAACGGTTGACTTCGCCACATCGAACGTTCGCGGCGCCGGGATACCCCTGTTCATCAGCGGTGCATTGGTACTGGAGAACTATCCGCTTGGGCCAC
>CANKVI010000088.1 GCA_947487095.1 Acidimicrobiaceae bacterium
AAGGCGCAACTACGGGGTTTCGCATGGTCAGCCACACTCCTGTCAGCGCTACCACTAATGCCACCAACGCCAGCGGGCTTAGGCGCTCGCCAAACAAGATTGCGCTCTCAATTGCACTCAGGGCTGGTGTGAGGAAGAACAAACTGCTCACGCGTGCAGCGGAATGTCGCGAAATGAGCAACATCATCAGCATTACCGCTGCGATGGAAAGAATGAATACCGACCACAGCAGCGCAAGCACCAACTCTGTGTTGATGTTGAATTCCCAGTCTTCAAACAAACTCGATGCAACGAGCAACACAGCACCTGCAGAAACATATTGCGCCGCAGTACCGGTAACCAGTGGCATTTCGCGTCCGCGTGCACGTTGCACCAATGTGCCAGTAGACATGCCAATTACAGAAATGACCATTGCGATTAATGCAGGTCTTGTGACGTCACCGAGTCCGTCACGCACTTTGTCAACCACTACAACAAGTACCCCAGAAATTCCCAGCATCACACCAACCCATTGGCTGCGTCGTAGTCGCTCTTTCAAAATAATTCGACCAGCAACAGATGTAACAACAGGATGCAAACCTGCGATGAGCGCACTCAATCCAGAGGGAAGCCCTTTCTTAATTGCATAAAACACGCCACCCAAGTAAATGGCATGCATGCACGTACCAACAACTGCCGAAGTTGACCATGAACTCCTAGCAAGTTTTGGAGCTTTAACAATTTTGGCGATGATGTACAACAGCACTGCCGCGCACAACATGCGCACGGTAAGAAACGAAAGCGGTCCAGCGTTATTCGTGCTGTAACGAGCAACTACAAATCCAGTGCTCCACAACGCAACAAATATCCATGGTGTTAATCGCTCAAATAGTGGCGTGCGAGTAGTCATGCTGGCTGAATGAGGTCCCACGTGTTGCCATACACATCTTCAAACACGGCAACCGTTCCGTACACCTCACGTCGTGGTTGCTCATGGAATTTCACCCCACGTGCGGTCCACTCGGCAAAATCGCGATCGAAGTTGTCGGTCTGCAAAAAGAACCCCACTCGCCCACCGGTTTGATTACCAATACTTGCTTCTTGCTGTTCGCCATCGGCACGCGCAATCAGTAACGATGCGCCTTCTCCGGCAGACACCACAACCCAACGTTTTCCATCGCCCATGACGGTGTCTTCAACGAGCGCGAACCCAAGTTTCCCAACAAAGAATCCAATCGCTTCGTCGTATTCACGCGCCACATAGGTGACGAGGCCAAGGCGATTCATATTGGCTTACGAATAAATGGTGTTTTCCACCACGAACATGCGTCGACGACCGGAAACGTTTGACAACGAATCGGCAACAACCGACTTGCCAATTTCGCTTGCATAGGCGGCTTCGAAATCTGCCTGCGTATCGAACCACAGTTCAGAAACACCATCTGGGTCGCCTTCTGCTGGGTTTTCCACCAAGTTGAAAACGCCCTTGCACAGGTTTGGCAATTGCTTTGCCAGGGGTGCGTGCTGCTTTAGCCACCAATCGGCAAACTGCTCATGCGTTGCGCTTTCCGCACGAGTGAGCAAGATGATTGCTTTGAAACTCATGATGGCTTCTTAGTGCGAGCGAATGGACGACCACCAACTGCCAACGCAACGCTGACCACAATCTCGTGCGCCATTGGCGCATCGCCGATGCACACTTCGATCGAGTCCATTTCATTGAATGACCAGATGTCGTCTTTGTTTGTAATTGGAATAGTCAACGAAGCACCTGGGCCAGCGACCTTCTTTGTTGAAGGAATGATGTCGTTGCCTTTAATGACCACTTTGCGCACAGGCGCACCAAAACGTGGGTGAATCAGTGCAGCCGCATGTTCAATTTCGCCTGCAGTACCCACAATTGCACCCTTGCCATATGCAGTTACTTCGCTTGCCTCTACACCAAGCGCTGCAAGTGCACGCTCTGCGAGCAAGCCCGAAATCTCTGCCCCCATGGCCTCCAAAATGATGAGGTCTTTATGGCGCTTGCCCACGAGTGGGTTATCGATAACCGCACTGGCAACCGCCTTGCGAACGATGCGACCCGTTGGTTCGCCAAGTTCAGCCTGAATGTCTTCACACGTAGTAACTATTTTGCGAATGTCCATGCCCCGAAACTAGTCGCTTGCACGTGAGTAACCCCATTTCGACCAGTTGGTTCGCATACTGTTGAAGTAACGGCTTCGGTTCCGAAGTGGTTACATCTATAAGGAGAAAATCAATGGACGTAGTAATGCTCGTAGGCAGAATTCTGTTTGCCTTCATGTTCGTAATGAGCGGTTTCAATCACCTCGCCAAGGCAGAGGCTATGGCCGGATACGCCGCCTACAAGAAGGTTCCAGCTCCTAAGTTGGCGAATCTTCTTTCAGGAGTGCTCATGTTGCTCGGTGGTCTTTCCATCATTCTCGGTGTCTATGCAGACCTCGGCGCATTGGTACTCGCGATCTTGCTCGTTGCAATGGCCGTGAAGATGCACGACTTCTGGAACGCACAAGGCGAAGCAAAGCAGCCAGAAATGATCGGCTTTATGAAGAACATTTCAATGGCCGGTGGCGCTTTGTTCCTGTTCGCTTATGCAGCAACCGAAGATTCAAACATTGGACCAGCACTGGGCAAAAGCCTGTGGGCATTGGCTCGCTAAATAACCTCGCGGCATAGCCGCAAAGAAATTCGAAAAGGGCGGCCCACACGGGTCGCCCTTTTTGCTACTTCAGGTTCAACCACTCTTCTTCACCGCGACCAAGTTCTTTTAATCGCTTTTTCACTGAAAGTGGAACCTCAACGAAGTTTCCTTCTTTAACCTTTGCGGCCAACGCGCCGTTCTCATCCCACATGTGGCAAGTATTAATCGTGCCTGCAAATTGCCTGCGTCGCTGCTCTTCAAAGTTGCCTTCTTCAACAGCATTTGGCTCTTCAGACGATGAAGCAGCAACACGCATGGACCATCCAGCCTGAATGGCAACTGGTGCCATTGCCGACAACAACGCAGTGATGTGCGTGCAACCGCGTGCTCCAGCAAATAGTTCCTTCACTTTCGCATTAAACCCGCGAGCAATCGACATGCCTTCGAGTTTTTTGTAGTGATCGGTGATATGCGTACATTCAAGATGCGGATGCTCGTGAAATGTTGCCGAAGCCTTTTCAATCAAAAATGTGGGGTACACAATTTCTAGATCCACAATCATGTGATGCAACCACAGCGGTTGTTCGTCGCCCTTCAAATACAGGCCAGCCGGTTTTTCGTCTACCACTACCCCGCGAAGCATGAGCCGGTCGGCGGCCATTCGGAATGCGCGAACCTCATAACGACGGGTATGAATCAATGGAAATTCTGGATTCTCAGGGAACATAATCTGCGCTGACATGGGCGCAACGCTAACCAACTAACCTGCGCATATGACTAACGAAGAGCTCGTCAACACCGTTTGCCCAATTCTCAACGACAATGGCTGGAAGTACTACTTCACTCCTAACGCCATCGAAGTTGGCAAGTCAATGGGGCTAAAGGGCATGGAGTTTTATGTTGCAGGTCGCGGAGGAAGCCTTGGCGATTGTGAAGGCAGCGTTGTTGCAGCAGCATTCGGTTACTTCAACCCGGTCATCATTGGTGCGGCATGGGGCCTTGCTACCGCAAAGCAGCCTGCACGTGTAATTGGCGATGCACACTACGAGGTGGCAGCACAGTTGGGCCGAGAGAAACTCACCGACATGCCAGGACTCAACGAATTCACCGCTGCGATGGAAAAGGTATTCAACGCCGCTGACCCTGATGGTCTTGCATTGTTTGCAGCATTCAAGTCAATGCCGCTTGCAGAAGACACTCCGGCACGAGCAATGCAACTTGCAGCATCACTTCGAGAGTTCCGTGGTTCAGCGCACCTCATTGCCATTCGCGCAGTAGGCCTTACCTCGAAACAGGCTCACTACGTGAAGCGACCAAATGATGTGAAAGGTTTCGGCTGGGGCGAAGACGACGCACCTGTAGTTGATGACACAGTTCGCGCACTGATGGTTGAAGCCGAAAAGCTCACCGACGCATTGTGCATTCCTGCCTATTCAGTTTTGAATGAAGCAGAGCGCAAGGCTTTGGTTGACGGAACTAAAGCCTTCGAAGCAGCCCTCAAGTAATTCATGCCGCACCCGCTTACGCCAGTAACGC
>CANKVI010000089.1 GCA_947487095.1 Acidimicrobiaceae bacterium
ATCCGTGGCGTTATTAAGTTCGACTAGTTAGTCACAGCTATGGCAGCAACGTCGGCAAGCGACGTTCTTCGCGTATCGGCAGCTTCGGTTGTTGGTCGCGCGCGCGAACTAGAACTTGTCGTCGCTGCATTGCATGGTGGCCGCCACATTCTGCTGGAAGGCCCTCCAGGCACAGGGAAATCAACCCTTTTGCGGTCTGTTGCTGAAGCACTTGGCGTCGGCTTCGCCTTCGTTGAAGGCAACGCCGAACTCACGCCAGCACGGTTGGTAGGACACTTCGACCCAGCGCGAGTACTGACCGATGGTTACAGCGCAGATGTGTTTGTTGACGGACCACTGGTGTCAGCACTACGTGAAGGCTCGTTGCTCTATGTGGAAGAGATCAATCGCATTCCGGAAGAGACGCTGAACGTGCTCATCACGGTGATGAGCGAAGGTGAAATTACTGTTCCACGACTCGGCACTGTGAAAAGCGCGGCTGGCTTCCGACTTGTTGCAGCGATGAACCCGTTTGATGCAGTTGGTACCGCACGTATTTCAAGTGCGGTGTACGACCGCGTGTGCCGTGTTGCAATGACGTACCAAAGCGCATCAGATGAAGTGGAAATCGTGTTGCGTGAAATCGCGAAACAGAACAGCAAGTCAACCGCGTCGAGCGACTGGGTTGGCAAGGTTGTTGAAATGGTCCGTCGCACGCGTAATCATTCCGATTTGCGTTTCGGGTCTTCGGTTCGTGGAGCAATCGATACTGCAGTGGTTGCTGCAAGTTTGTCGGCGATGCGCGATGCTTCGGTTGAGACAACCGCGATTGGTTTAGATAGTGCACTCGTTGCATTGACGGGTCGCGTGCGGTTGCGTGAAGGAAGTGTGCGCACGGCAGAAGAAGTGATCACCGAAATCTTTGCTGACGTATTTGGTGTGAAGCCGGAAGACGGCGACGCGGGAAAAGCTGGCGCCCCGACTGGGGCAACGAACTCCCGTTAGTAAAAGAAGGGGCGCAGGCTGAACAAGCTGCACAGCAAGCAAGCAAGCGAACGACGTCGCGCAAAGAGTTGTCAAAGCATTCTGGGTTTGAGGAAATCTCACCCGAAGTCGGTGAACTTGACGAAGCTGCATTTGATGAAGCGATGCAAAACTCTCCAGATGAAACGTTGTCGATGCTTGCCGATTTAACGGCGGCAACCGACCCGGCCTTACGAGATCTTGCGCGCAAACTTGCTGGCCGAATTTTGATTGAACTCGCGCAAAGCGGAAAGCCGCGTCCGCGAGGAATTGGAAAAATGTCACTGCGTAAGTATCAACCCGATGCGGGAGACATAGATATTGATGCAAGCCTTGATGCATTGAATGAATTGCGCGCAACAGGTGTTGTAGATGCTGATGAACTACGAGTGCGTGGATGGTTGAAGCCAGGAACAGCCATCAGCTTGGTCGTGGACCGCAGTGGGTCAATGGGTGGTAAGCCGCTTGCCAATTCGGCAATGGCTGCAGCCTCAATTGCGGCCCGCGAGCCTGCTGATTACAGCGTTCTGGTGTTTGGTAAAGACGTGATTGCGGCTAAATCTCAAGACGTTCACAAATCTGGTGAAGACGTGGTGAATACGGTGCTTGCGCTTCGTGGGTTTGGTACGACTGACCTGGCCGGCGCATTACATGCATCGCGAGAACAATTGTCACGCTCAAAAGCGTCCAGACGCATCACGGTGCTGTTATCGGACTGTCGAGCAACTGTTGATGGCGATGCGCGCGCAGCCGCAAAGTCGTTAGACGAACTTGTGGTGATTGCTCCATTTGAAGACGATGCGGAGGCGCGAGTGTTTGCCGATTTGGTTTGTGCCCGCTTTACAACGGTGAGCGGACCAAGCGATATTCCCGACGCCATGCGTCGAGTGCTCGACTAGCGACAGGTCGGGTCGTTCGGTGGCGAAATGCCGTACGAGTTTTGTTCTGGAGCAACGACAGGAATCGTTGGTGGTGTAACACCGTTGCTTGCTTGTGTTTTCAAGTATGCAACCGTGGAGATGATTGCGCCCATTGCACCTTCAGCAGAAGTGGTGTCGGGTGACGGATTGTTTGCGGCAGAACCTGGTGTTGCAAAACTTGCTTTGCCCTGAAACAGAGCAAGAATTTCTCTCATGGTGTCATTCTGAATTCGTGGAACAAGCACTGCCTGATCACCAACCATCTGACCAGAACTTTCAACTGTGTATGTCGGTATTCCACTGGTGTTCAGATTGCGCATTGCTTGCGCCAATTGCAACATGGTGATCGGTGTTAACTGGTCATCGGTGATCACATTCTTCAAAGCAGCATTTAAGAGTTGGTTTGCAACACGAGGACTGGAAGATCCTTTGTCGAGAGCGCGTTGCATTGCCCGACGGATGAAATCTTGCTGGCGACTAATTCGACCGAGGTCAGAAGTTCCGTCTGATACCCAGGAGTTTTTCGCAGTGTCAAAGTAGGAATAGCCAGAGCGCGAACGAACGTATGCGAGCGCATGATCACCACTGAACTCGAAGCAACTCGGACCCGGAATGTACAACCCGGTTTTCTGGTCGCGAGTTTCGTAGAGGAACGGAACCTTCACTCCACCCACTGCATCCACAATTTCTTTGAACGCACAGAAGTCAATGTTGACGTAGTGGTCAATAGTGATTCCGAAGTTTTGATAAATGGTGTCGGCAAGCGTGTTTGGGTTCTTGCGTTCGAAAGCGGTGTTGATGCGATTTGATCGTGTTGAGCCTGCAATTTTCACCCACAGGTCGCGGGGGAATGAAAGGAATGCAGCTTGATTGTCTTTCGGGTTGACCCGAATAATCATGATGGTGTCGCTACGTTCACCAAACGAGTTGCGGTCACCAAAAGCGCCTGCATATGGGGAATTTGGGTCTACGCAGCTGCCATTATCAGAGCCGGTGAGCAGGAAGTTTTTTGCATCCAGGTCGCCCTCGCTGAGGTTCCATTGATCTGACGGCGAGATATTGGCGTCTTCATTAACTGCAACGTCGTCACCACGATTCAAACTGACTACTTGACGTTCACCCAATCGCTGACCCGCGTACAACAGGCCAGAACCAACGATAAGCAAGGATGCGGCAATTGCAATGTTGAAGATGAGCACCGCATAGTGCGAGCGCGGGCGCTGGTATTTGGTCATTGAGCCAAAAGGCGAACGGTTGTTGAAATTTGTTCGCTTGGGTGTTGGGCAAATTCAATTTGTTGAGCAACGCCAGCGTTTAGCAAGTCAACTAAACCCATTTGCAGAAGCGAAATCTGCACCTCTGTTGCATTTACTAACACATGTTCAACTTCAGCACGTTGAGAAACCTTTGCTTCGGTTTTCGTGCGGCGAATAACTGCAAGCACATTGCACACCGCATCAAGCAATGCCTCAGTTGATTCAATTGCATTTGTTCCGCCAAGCAAATCTGTGCGAGTTGGCCAAGTTGCACGATGAATACTTCCGGTCTGCCACCAACTCCACACTTCTTCTGTTGCAAATGGAATATGTGGGGCAAACAAACGTTGCAAGGTGCTAAGCGCACGTTGCAAGGTTGCACGTGCTGAATCGGATCCTGCACCTTCCGAGTATGCGCGAGTCTTAACGAGTTCTACATAGTCGTCGCAGAACCACCAGAAGAACGATTCCGACTTTTCAAGTGCTCGTGCGTAATCGTATGTTTCGAACGCAGTGGTTGCTTCGTCCACAATTGATGCAAGTCGGGCGAGCATGGCAATATCAACTGCTTCGGTTGGAGTTGAAGTTTTGTTTGCCTCACCGAAGCCAAGAACAAACTTGGTGACGTTGAGCAACTTGGTTGCAAGTTTGCGGCCCACCTTCATTTGGTCTTCGCTGAATGCAGTGTCTACTCCCGGGCGAGCACTTGCCGCCCAGTAGCGAACTGCATCACTGCCGTATTGCTCAAACAAATCGATTGGGGTGACAACGTTGCCTTTTGACTTCGACATTTTCTTGCGATCTGGATCAAGAATCCATCCTGACAGCGCAGCGTTCTTCCATGGTGCAATGTTGTGTTCGAAGTGCGAACGCACAGTGGTGGCAAACAACCATGTGCGAATGATGTCGTG
>CANKVI010000090.1 GCA_947487095.1 Acidimicrobiaceae bacterium
ACGATGGAAGAGTCGCCAAGCACACAGAACATTGCCAAGTTCAGCAAGGCTGAAGACGATTTTGCTTCAAAGGGCGGCTATGCGGCTGAGAGCGAAGCACGTTCAATTGCTGCTGGCTTGGGCCTAAAGCCTGATCGTTTGAACTTGCCAATTCACGTGTTGTCGGGTGGTGAGCGCAGGCGTGTTGAGCTCACGCGAATTTTGTTTGCTGGTAGCGACATGTTGTTGTTGGACGAACCAACAAACCACTTGGACGTAGATGCGAAGACATGGTTGCTGGGATTTATGCGCGACTATCGCGGAGCATTGTTGGTAATTAGCCACGACTTGGACTTGTTAGATGAAGCGATTACTCGCGTGTTGCATTTGGACAGGCCGCAAGAAGACTCTGTAGGTGAATTGATTGAGTATCGCGGTACGTATACGCAATACAAGTCGTCACGCGCAGCAGATGAAGCGCGACTCGCAAAGAAAGCTGCAACGCAGCAAAAAGAAATTGATCGTTTGCAGGGCGTTGTTGACAGATTCGGTGCGAAGGCAACAAAAGCAGCAATGGCGCACAGCATTGAAAAACGTATTGCGCGCATTGAACAAACCAAGGTTGAAGTTTCTGAAGGCGACCGAGTATTGAGGGTTCGCTTTCCTGATCCACCACATTGCGGAATGACGGTGATTGAAGCAAAGGGACTGTCGAAGAAGTTCAGTGGCCCGGCCATTTTTGACAAGGTTGATTTTGATTTAGGCAAAGGTGAGCGTTTGTTGGTGCTCGGGCTCAATGGCGCAGGAAAAACAACTCTGTTGCGCATGTTGGCCAAGGAAATGATGCCCGACTCTGGATCATTTGAATTTGGCTACCAAGTGAACGCTGGGTATTACGCGCAGGAGCACGACAACCTTGACCCACAAGCGTCACTCATTGATCACATGCGCAGAGTTGCACCGGTATCACTGGGCCTTACCGAGTCACAATTGCGCGGCATGTTGGGCATGTTTGGTTTGTCGGGTTCGAAAGTGTTTCAAGAGTCGGCAACGCTTTCAGGTGGAGAAAAAACCAAGTTGGCATTGGCCATGTTGATGGTTGGTCGGAACAACTTGTTGCTCTTAGATGAACCCACGAACAACCTTGACCCTCCAAGCAGACAGTCGGTAGCCGATGCGCTTTCCAACTGGAAAGGCGCCATTATTTTGGTCAGCCACGACACCGAATTCGTGGAGCAGCTTGCCCCAACAAAGGTGTTGCTACTGCCTGATGGCCAGGTGGATTATTTCAGCAATGAGTGGCTCGACTTGGTGAGTCTCGCCTAAACACCTAACCCTTGCAGGTTGTTTCATTTGCAGGAATAGTGAGTTCAATTAAGTAGTCATCAACTGCTTTAACTACACAATTGTTTGCTCCGTATCCCGTGTGCTGATTTGCATCAACAACGATAAGGATTCCCTTTTCAAGACTGTGTGCCATCTTGCGAGTTGAGTCAAGCGGTGTGGCAGCGTCGCCAGTAGTGCCCACCACAACAATTGGGCCCGCACCTTTACCTGTGATGGTTACTTTTGCTGCTTGTTTAACTGGCCACAATGCACACGAGTAGCCGTAGGCAAAGTTTCCACCAAGTCGTGGTGCTGCAGCAATGAAGTCTTCAATATATGAGTCAACATCTTTAACGCTGGAAGCACCCGGGTCATCGAGGCATGAGATGGCAAGGAATGCTTCAAGTTCATTGCCATACGTTCCATCTCCTTTGCGTTGGTAGTAGTCGTCGTACAATTGCAAAATTCCGCTGCCATCACCTTTTTGCGCAGCACTGAGAGCTTCACTCAGTTGCGGCCAGTAGTAGTCGGAGTACATTGCTTGGGCAACGGCAGTAAACAACACGCCTTGAGTTACTGGTGTGCGCTCCTTCGACACTTCTAATGGCTCCGCATCAATATCAAGCACCAGCTTGTCAAATGCTGCTTCGGCGTTACCTCCGTTGTGAAATTCACAGGTGGTCTTTGCACTGCACTGTTTAAGAAACGTAGAGAGCTGACCTTCAAAACCCTTGGCTTGGTTCATTCCTTCTTGTATCGAAGTTGCAGTTGGGTCCACTGCGCCGTCGACAACAATTGCGCGAACGGTTTCAGGAAACAAGGTTGCCCAGGTGGTTCCCAATTCCGATCCATAGGAAAAACCAAAGAAGCTCACTTTTTCTTCGCCAAGTGCCAGACGCAAACTGTTGATGTCTTGTGCGCTTGCCTGTGTGCTGATGTACGGAAGGATGGTTCCTGAGTTTTCTGCACACTTGTCGTTAAAGGCTTGCGATGCATCGATGAGTGCTTGCTTTTCATCTGGAGTTTCAGGTGGTGAATCTAAACCGAAGTATTCGTCGAAAGTGTCTACGCAATCAACTGTCGGCGTTGACTCACCGGTGCCACGCGGGTCCCACGCAATGATGTCGAAATGGTCGATGAGGTCTTGACTGAAGTAATACTCCGCGTCGTCGGCAAGTGAACTACCGCCAAAACCTGGTCCGCCTGGGTTCACCATCATTGAGCCAATGCGGTCTGCAGGGTTCGCTGCGTTGTGCTTTTTTACGAAGAGAATAAACGAACCTTGATCTGGGTCTGCATAGTCAAACGGCACTTCGATATTTCCGCATTCCACTTCGGTGTTTGCGCTGCCATCGCAGGGTTTCCACTCAATGGGATTCACAATGAAATCTGTTGTGGTGTTGAGCGGATTCTCGGCGGTGTTGTTCGATGAGGATGAGTTGCTACATCCAGAAATGGTGAGTGCAAGCGTTGCTGCAATGGCGAAGGCGCGAAATGTCATTGCGCCAGCCTACGAGAACCCATGCGTTTAGCCGTTACAGGCTTAGCCTGACAGCATGCGAATGGGCCCACATGGAATGCTTCCAGGCGATGCAAAAGCCATCGAGGGAGTAAAAGTTCGCGGGTCTTCCATGAAGCGAGTGGCGCAATTTGCCAATCCGTATAGATGGTCCATTGTTGGCTTTCTGATTTCTATCTTGGTTGCCGCAGTAGCCGCACTTGTGCCCCCTCTGTTGTTTCGCACCATTGTTGACCAGGCAATTCCAGAAGCGGATAAGCGCCGCATTGTGTGGCTCACCATCATTTTGGTTACTGCAGCAATTTTGGATGCGGTTTTGCAAATTATTCAACGCTGGTATTCGGCTCGCATCGGTGAAGGTCTGATTTACGACCTACGAGTGGCCCTGTTTGACAAAGTGCAAAACATGCCGATCGCGTTCTTTACGCGCACGCAAACAGGTGCACTGATTAGTCGTTTGAACAACGATGTCGTTGGTGCACAAACTGCGGTGACGGGCACGCTTGGCAGCGTGGTGTCAAACGTGGTGGTGTTGGGAACCACGCTTGCAGCAATGCTCACACTTGAATGGCGCCTTACGGTGTTGTCACTTGTGGTGTTGCCGGTATTCATTATTCCTGCGCGGCGAGTTGGCGTGCGGTTGCAAGAAATTTCACGCGAACAAATGGGCTTGAACGCCGGCATGAATACGCAAATGACCGAACGCTTCAATGTGTCGGGTGCTTTGCTGGTGAAGTTGTTTGGTCGACACAAAGACGAAGTTGGTGCATTTAGTGGTCGTGCATCGCGCGTACGTGACATTGGTATTACGTCGGCAATGTATGGACGCGTGTTTTTCGTGGCGCTTGGTTTAGTGGGTGCACTTGGTGCAGTTGCCATTTATGGAATTGGAGCGTTCATGGTGGTCTCCGGTGGAATCACCATTGGCACACTCGTTGCCATGGCCACCTTCGTGCAACGTATTTATCAGCCACTTACCGGTTTAACGAATGCCCGACTTGAAGTAATGACAGCACTTGTCAGTTTCGAACGCGTGTTTGAAGTGCTTGATGCTCCGGTTGCTATTGCCGACAGGCCAGGTGCTGTTGAACTGGAAAATGCGCGCGGAAACATTGATTTCGACAATGTGGTGTTCCGCTACCCACCTGGTGCTTCTGTGTCGATTGCATCCCTTGAGGCAAGTGGTGTCATGAGCGGAACAGACCCCGACACCGACGTGTTGCGCGGTGTAACGCTTTCAATTAAGTCGGGCGA
>CANKVI010000091.1 GCA_947487095.1 Acidimicrobiaceae bacterium
CTAAACGAAACGGTTTAGCTTTCGGTAATGACCACACTCACAATGGTGAGCGGTTCAAGAGTAGGTACTCCATTTGCTGCTGGGTCTGGGTTTGATGCAGCGTTGAGTGCAGGCACCGTGGTGTCAAGTCCGTTAGTTACCTGACCAAACAAGGTGTAACTCGGTGGCAATGTAATTCCTTGATCACCCGTAATGATGAAGAATTGGCTGCCATTGGTGTTCGGGCCCGAGTTGGCCATGGCAATAGAGCCAAGTTTGTATTCGCCTGCTTGTGGCAATTCATCGGCGAATGAGTATCCAGGCCCACCACTGCCCGTTGCAGTTGGGTCACCACATTGCACTACGAAATCTGGAATTGCACGATGGCACTGGGTGTTATCGAAATACTTGTAACGCGCAAGCGTGATGAAGTTATTTGCGGCAAGAGGTGCCTTGTTCTGGTCGAGTTCAATGGTGAATTCGCCTTTATTGGTGGTGACTACCGCGGTATATGTCTTTCCATCTTCGAGGCAATTGCTTGGTGCTTTCTCAAACGTTGCTGCACGGGCTTCACTGCCGTCTGTCGCTGGGCAGGGGGTGTCACCGGTGATTGCGCGACCCTCAACTGGCGCGGTGGTCGCAACGGTGGTGTCGCTTGTGCTCGATGAGTCTGAGCCACCCGAGACAGAGATGATGAGGGCAATGCCCACAATGACCGCTATGAAAATGGCGGCACGTGTAGCGAGCTTGCGGGTGCGTTTCCGTTGCTGTTGCTTAGCCAAGTCGTCGAGTTTTTGGCGGCGGTTTTCTTTTTTGCGGTTGCGCTTGTCAGTTCCCATGATTTATGAAGGTTACTCGCGACCGAACTAGCGTAAAGAACCTGTGGGATTGATCGTTCAAAAATACGGTGGCACTTCGGTGGCCGACCCAGACCGCATGCGAAATGTGGCCAAGCACATCGCTGCTTTGCGTGCTCAAGGAACGGACGTTGTTGCCGTGGTGTCTGCAATGGGCAAGGCAACCGACAACTTGGTGGAACTTGCCCGTCAGGTTTCAAGTAATCCACAAGGTCGTGAAATGGACATGCTGCTCACAACGGGCGAGCGAATATCAATGTCGCTGCTCTGCATGGCACTGCACGATGTCGGGTGCGATGCAATGAGTTTTACGGGAAGTCAGGTTGGAATCATCACTGACACCTCGCACACCAAGGCGAAGATTTTAGAAATCAAAGGTGATCGCGTTCGCGAAGCGTTGGCTGCTGGGAAAGTTGCTGTTGTTGCCGGATTTCAAGGTGTGAGTACCGAGCGTGAAATCACCACACTCGGTCGTGGTGGAAGTGACACGACAGCAGTGGCGCTTGCTGCCGCATTGAAGGCAGATGCATGCGAGATTTACACAGATGTCACGGGCGTGTTTAGCGCCGATCCACGTTTGGTTCCGCAAGCAAGAAAATTGAAAGAACTGAGTTTTGACGAAATGTTGGAAATGGCAGGCGCAGGAAGCAAAGTGCTGGCGTTGCGCTCAGTTGAGTTCGCACGTAATCACAACGTGCCAATTCATGTGCGCTCAAGTTTTACTTGGGAAGAAGGCACGTGGGTGCGTGGAATCGACGAAGAGAGGAAGCGAAAGATGGAAGAGCCAATTATTTCTGGAGTCGTTCACGATGTGGGCGAAGCAAAGATGACGTTGCTCGGCGTGCCAGATCGTCCGGGTGTATCTGCGCTGTTGTTTGAGTCATTAGCTGCAGCAAACGTGAACGTTGACATGATCGTGCAAAACACGTCCATTGACGGCACTACCGACATTTCATTTACCTTGCCAATCGGCGATATCAAAACTGCAGAACCAATTCTGAAAAAAGTTGGAGATGAAGTCGGTGCAACCGGAATCAACAAAGACGAAAACATTGTCAAGCTTTCACTCGTTGGCGCTGGGATGAAGTCCAGTCCTGGAATTGCAGCCAAGATGTTCCGTGTACTTGCCGACAATGGTGTGAACATTGAAATGATCTCCACCAGCACCATTCGCATTTCAGTTGTGGTTGAACGCTCACAATTAGAAAAAGCAGTGCGTGCATTGCATACAGCGTTTGATCTCGACAGCGGCGAAGATTATTCAGCTCCGCTTCCAGATCGCAAGTAGCAACTAAGTTTGTCGGTGCAATGACACACGACAGTTCACCTAAGTGGCGTATCCAGTTCACACCCTGGAAAAGTGCAGGAAACCGAACAGAAACTGGTGCTACGGCCGACGAGGTAGTGCGGCAAACGGGCTGGGTATTCAACAATGAAACAGGCTCTGATTTAACGCTTGCAGAATTCGTGCGTACCGGAGACGAAGAAGTTCGTCGGTACATGCATCAGTTTGGATTTAGTCCCGAAACTCTGACCAACAAAACTTTGCTCGAAATTGGAAGCGGAATTGGTCGAATGACTGCAGCATTCTCCAAGCAGTGTTTTGCAGTTATTGCCGCCGATGTTGATGCAGCCTTTCTTGAGCGCTGCCATGAAACTGTCGGCAAGCACGGAGATGTAGCCAAATTACGCACAACCCATGTTGCAGACGGAAGCACCTTGCAACTTCCCGATAGCTGTGTTGACATCGTGTTTTCGTATATCACTTTGCAGCATTGCGAGAAAAGTGATGCGCTATCTCTAGCCACTGAAGCAATGCGAGTTGCACGTACGGGTGGAACCTTGTTGTTGAACTATCGCACCTGGGTACGTGCCGATGCAGGTCTCTTGCCACTGGGTATTGCAATGCGTCGACTATGGAGAATTCCAGTTGTCGGAAAACGTCTTGCAGTGACGAGATGGTCAACGCGACTGGGTTGGCAAGCGAATCGTTTAAGCCCAGACCAAGTGCTGGCACATCTTGCTGCGATTTCACCAAGTGGGAAACGAATCACCAACGTCGTCGTGCATCACTCCGCAAAAACTTCGCGTACGGTCAAAACGCTAGGTGTGACAGTGAAACCGATGAAGCGAGTGAACAAAAGTCATTGGTGGCTAACTGCAACTGTTGAAGGGGTATGAACATGACTGCTCATCGATTGTCCATTGACAATATTGAGCGTTCAGCACGTGTAATTGATCCAGTATTCACTGGAACTCCGCAGTACAACTGTGAACCACTTTCGCAAGCTCTCGGTGCTGACATGGTGTTGAAGGTAGAAACTTTGAATCCAATTCGCAGTTTTAAGGGCCGCGGTGCAGATTTCTTCATGAGCGAAACTCGAGAAGCATTTCGAAATCAAAACTTGGTCTGCGCAACTGCTGGCAACTTCGGACAAGCAATGGCCTATGTGTGCCGTAGCAATAATCGACCACTCATCATCTACAGCGCAACAAATGCGAACCCGCTCAAGATTGAACGTATGCGCTCGATGGGTGCTGAAGTGCGGCAAATGGGCGACAACTTTGATGCAGCAAAGGAGCACGCCAAAGCATTTTGTGCAGAAACCGGAGCGCACTTTGTTGAAGATGGTCGAGATATTGCTATTTCGGAAGGCGCGGGATCCATCGCGGTGGAACTCATGACGAACGGGTCATTTGATGCGGTACTGATTCCCCTTGGAAATGGGGCGTTAATCACGGGAATGGCCCGTTGGATCAAGCACATTTCACCGCAAACGCAAGTGATTGGGGTGTCCAGTACCACGGCCGACGCCATGCATGCCTCGTTTAAATCGGGGTCAATTGTTGAACGCGAATCAGCCAACACCATTGCCGATGGAATCGCTGTTCGCACGCCGGTACCTGAAGCAGTTATCGACATGATGGGAATTGTTGATGACGTGTTGTTGGTGACTGACGAAGCACTGAAAAGTGCAATGAAAATTGTGTTTGACAAGGCTGGACTCGTTACCGAGCCGGCGGGCATTGCTGGAATTGCCGCAGTGCTCGAGCACCAGGCATTGCGTGGCAAAAAACTCGCCTCAGTTCTCTGTGGCAGCAACATAACTACAGAGCAAGTGGAGATGTGGTTGCGTTAGTCTGATCGCCATGCATGTAGGAATAGTTGGCGCAACAGGAATGGTCGGAACGGTAATGCGACAGTTGCTTGCCGAGCGAAAATACCCTGTCACCAC
>CANKVI010000092.1 GCA_947487095.1 Acidimicrobiaceae bacterium
CCACAATGGCTATGCACAAAACATCGCCAATCATTTCGTGGTTACGTGCGCTTGCACAGCAGATTCATAGTGAGGTGGGTGGTGTTGGTGTGGGCGCTGTGGGCATGTGCTTCAGCGGTGGGTTTGCACTTGGAATGATGGTTGATGACATCATGGTTGCTCCGGTGTTATCGCAGCCTTCGATGCCATTTGCTGTTGGAGCAAAACGATCAGCAGATCTCAACCTGAGTCCAAGTGATGAAGTTCGAATTATTGAGCGCGCGCGTGCCGGGTGTCAGGTTTTAGGTTTGCGATTTACTGGCGACAAGCTGGTTGGCACACGTTTTGATTCGTTGCGCAAACTTCTTGGTGATGCTTTTGTTGCTGTTGAATTCAACTCGTCAACAAAGCAGGATCACTCTGTGCTGACTGAACAAATTCAGGAAGAAGGAGTGACACGAGTACTTGATTTTTTGAAATCAAAATTACTGAAGTAATCACTTCTCAATTTTTACGACAAAGCGTGGGTCGCGAAAACTCTTCAAACTCTGCAGTGCTTTGCTTGCGGTAGTGCACTCGGTAACGAGGTGGCGAGCAAGCTTCCCTTTTGCAGCCTTGGCATCGTGCCCGCCGGCTTTTCCCGACTTCTCATTCAGCCCAACAACGAAGTATTCGCCGATCATGTCGGTATCAAGAGTGAATGCGGCACGATGTTCTTGAGGGAGAAGATCAATCACCACCGCTCCCTTGAATGCCTTATTTAGCGTTTCCGATAACGAGTCATGCCACCACTTCGACAGCAAACCGAATGGCGTAAAACGTGCTCCCATTTTCAGTCGGTAATCGGGAACAGGGTCTGCCGCACTCACTGCGCCAAGTAATCCGGAAATCACCACGATGCTGTTCAGTGCACGAGTTCGCTGTGCAGAAGTGAGCGACGCGAGGTCAAGGTGATCCCACACAACACCCGTGTATCGCTCGTGAGCGGCAAGTGTTGGGGCACCACGCAACGATGCGTTTGCATCTTTGGCACGAGTGAGGTGCGCCTTGCTCACACCTAGAAGTTTTTCGTCGCCACCTTTTACTTTCTTCAATTGCTCCACAAGTTCACTTCGTTGAGCACCGAGTTGCTTTCCAAAAACGCCAGATGTTTCGCGCCATTTAGCCGAAGCGATTCCACCCTCTGCTTTGCCTTCCGAGGGCGGTAACAAGATAAACAGTGATGCCACGACACGAAAGTCTGCCTTACCCATGAGTATCCTTTGGGCATGGCAACCGTAAAACCAGTACAAAGTTGGGAAACCGACTGGGACCACGCCGATCCGGCATACAACCAGAACGCTCCTCAAATTTGGGACCAGTTGCGCGGCACGTGCCCAGTGGCCCACACCGATCGCTATGGCGGCGCGTGGTTGCCAGTAACTCACGCAGATGTCTCTGCCATTGCTCGCGACACCGATCATTTCTCATCTGAAGGTGCCGTGTTGTCCAATAAGCCACCGCGCGATCAATGGATTTCAACAGCACCAATTGGTGGAGCGCCTCCCATTACCTCCGATCCTCCGTTTCACGCAGACGCACGGCGTCTCTTGCTTCCAGCATTTAGCCCCCAAGTTGTGGCTGAATGGGAGCCAGAAATTCGCCGCTTGTGCAATGAACTCATCGACAATATGGGTGACGTCGACATAGTTGATGCGGCTGTGCAGTACGCACAGAACATTCCTGTGTACGTCATTGCGCGAATGCTTGGCTTGCCGTTGGAAGACAGTGATTACTTCCGCGAAACTGTGCACCTGGTGCTCGAAGAAATTGGTGCAGAATTCGGCGAGCGTCAAGGCTCGTTCGAAAAACTTGATGCATATTTGGGTATGCATGTGCAGGATCACATCGACAATCCAAAAGATGACCTCATCGGTTTTTTGCTGAACGCAAAAATTTATGATCAGCCTTTGTCGCCGCAACACGTGGTGGGCACCATTATTTTGTTGATGGTTGCCGGTATCGACACCACATGGAGCTCCATTGGCTCATCTATTTGGCACCTTGCACAGCATCCATCCGACTTGCAACGAATGGTGAATGAACCAGAACTCTTGCCAACAGCAATTGAAGAACTGTTGCGCGTGTATGCACCTGTCACCATGGCGCGAATTGTTAGCCAAGATGCCGAAATTGGTGGTTGTCCTGTAAAGCGCGGCGACTCCGTGTTGCTTCCATTCCCTGCAGCAAACCGTGACCCAGAAGTATTTCCCGATGCCGACAAGGTCATCATTGATCGCGAAGAAAACCGCCATGTTGCCTTTGGTCTTGGAATCCATCGTTGCCTTGGCTCAAACCTTGCTCGTCTCGAACTTCGTGTTGCAGTTCAAGTGTTTATTCAGCGCTTTCCAAAGTTTGAACTCGCAGATCCAAGCACGGTTACGTGGAGCCTTGGTCAGGTTCGTGGGCCACGTAAATTGCCAGTACGTGTTACGCAACGCGCATAATTCGTGTCGCATTCGCAACCACCATCCAGCATTGACCTGGATGCGTTAAACCCAGATCAACGCGATGCAGTTCTGCATCCAACCGGCCCGTTACTTGTGGTTGCTGGCGCAGGCTCGGGTAAAACTCGCGTTCTTACTCAGCGAATTGCGTATCTCATTGCCAATGGCGCGCACCCCATGCACATCTTGGCAATTACGTTCACGAACAAGGCTGCACAAGAAATGCGCGATCGTGTGCAAGCACTTGTTGGCCCAGTTGCCAAGCAAATGTGGGTCAGCACATTTCACTCGGCCTGTGTTCGTATTCTGCGCGCTCAGGCAGAGCACCTGGGGTATCCAAAAACATTTTCAATTTACGATCAATCCGATGCGCAGCGTTTAGTTGGCTATTGCATTCGCGACTTAGGGCTAGACCCAAAGCGTTACAGCGCTCGTGGCGTGCAAGCCCGCATCAGTTTGTGGAAAAACGAATTGATTATTCCTCACGATGCTGCCCAGCAGGTGAATAACACCATCGATCAGAAATATGTTGACGTGTATCGCGAATATCAAAAGCGTCTAGAGCGTGCCGGAGCAATGGACTTCGATGATTTGCTCACCAACGTGGTGCGTTTGTTCCGTCAACACCCAGATGTGCTGCGTGTATATCAGGAGCGCTTCAAACACATTCTTATTGACGAGTATCAAGACACCAACATGGCGCAAAACGCCATTGTGGTCATGCTTGGCGCATTGCATCACAACGTGTGCGTTGTGGGCGACTCGGACCAAAGTGTGTATCGCTTTCGCGGTGCAGACTTCCGTAACATCTTGGAATTTGAAAACGCATTTCCCGAAGTAACCACTGTGGTGCTTGCACAGAATTATCGAAGCACGCAAACCATTTTGGATGCTGCTAATGCAGTTATCACTAATAACGCGGGGCGCAAACCTAAAGACTTGTGGACCGATCAGGGCAAAGGCGAAAAGATTGTTCGCTATTTCGCCAATGATGAATTCGATGAAGCCAAATGGGTGATTGCCCGATTGAAAGAGTTGCACGACGATGAGCATCGAAAGTGGAGTGATCTTGCGGTGTTCTATCGCACCAATGCGCAGAGCCGTGTTCTCGAAGAATCGTTAACCCACGGGGGAGTTCCCTACAAAGTGGTCGGAGGAACCAAGTTCTACGATCGTCGTGAAATTAAAGACGCACTGGCGTATTTGCGTCTTGCTTCTAACCCGCTTGACGAGGTGAGCATTAAGCGTGTGCTCAACGTGCCAAAACGTGGCATTGGCGACACCACAGTCACCAAAGTTGACGCTTACGCTAATGAATCTGGCATTTCGTTTGCACTTGCTTTGCGTCGTGCTGCCGAGGCAGGCGTTGGTGCCGCAGGAGTTCGTGGGATCAACACGTTTCTGCAACTCCTTGATGATTGTCAGTCCATGTTGGAAGATGGGCCTGGTCCGGTATTGCGCCATGCTATGGAACGAAGTGGATATCTTGCTGAACTTGTTGCCGAAGACACGGTTGAGTCTGCTGGTCGCGAAGAAAACGTGCAAGAACTCATTGGTGTTGCAAGTGAATTCATGCAAGTAGATGAATTCCTTG
>CANKVI010000093.1 GCA_947487095.1 Acidimicrobiaceae bacterium
ACAGCAAGCACCACCGTTGACCGTCTCCTCGGAGAAAATGTTGACGCAATTATCGGTGCAGCTTCGTCTTCAGTGACATTGACCGTAATCGACAAGATCACAGCAGCTGGCGTAATTCAGTTCAGCCCTGCAAACACGTCGGACAAGCTCTCAACCTACGCTGACAATGGTCTGTACTTCCGTACCGCACCAGCTGACAAGCTTCAGGGTGCAGTGCTTGCAAACCTCATCGCAGGTGATGGCGCAGCAACTGTGTACATCATGGCGTTGGACGATGCTTACGGAACAGGTCTTGCAGACGCGATCGCAGCAAACCTTGAAGCAGCAGGAGTAACTGTTGTTGGCAAGAAGATCTACGATCCAAAGGCAACGACATTCGATGCTGAAGTTGGCGAAATCAAGACTGCTAACCCAGACGCAATCATGCTCGTAACATTCGACGAAGGATCACGTATCTTGCGCACCATGGTGGAGCAAGGCATCGGTCCTAAGGACAAGAAGGTTTACGGTTGTGACGGCAACATGGGCAACGCACTCGGCGAAAACTTCGACTCGGGTAAGTAATCCCTGACTCTGTCAGATTAAGAAAGGCCCCCAGCCGAAAGGTTGGGGGCCTTTTTATTTGCCTAAAAGAAGATCAGCCGCCGGTCATTTTGGCGAGCGTCCCCAAATACAACTTGATGACATTTGGATCTTCAAGCAACTGGCGACCAGTACCTGTATATGCGTTTTTCCCCTGGTCGAGAACATAACCGCGATCTGTAACTTGCAAACAACGACGCGCATTTTGTTCAACCATCAAAATTGCAATTCCTTCTGCATTGATTCGCTTGCATTGAATAAACACTTCATCTTGCAACGCTGGCGACAAACCAGCACTTGGTTCATCGAGCAGCAGCAATTTTGGCTCCATCATGAGTGCGCGTCCCATAGCAACCATTTGACGTTCGCCACCTGAAAGAGAACCTGCGCGTTGATTTGCTCGCTCACGAAGCTTCGGGAACAATGAGGTCACGTATTCGAAACGCTCATCAAACACACTTGGCTTAATAAAGCAGCCCATCTCTAAATTCTCGGATACCGTCAAACTCTGAAAAACGTTTTGGGTTTGTGGAACGTAGCCAACACCTTGTTCGACGAGTTCGTGCGCTTTCATGCCGGTGATGTTATTGTCAAGGAAACGAACTTGCCCTGAACGCACACCGCACTGCCCAAGGATTGCCTTCAGAACAGTTGACTTACCTGCCCCGTTGGGTCCAATTACACCAACGAACTCACCTTTACGGACTTCAATGTTGCAACCGTTCAGAATGTTTACTTCTGGGATATAACCAGCGACAAGTTCCTCGACAACGAGAATGCGATCATCGGACATTATGCATTCTCCTCTTCAAGTAGCGACTTGCCCTGGTGAGTTCCGAGATAAGCCTCGATCACTGCAGGGTTCGCAGAAATCTGTTCCGGTGTGCCCTCGGCGATAATTCGACCTTCAGCCATAACTACTACCCAGTCTGAGATGTCATGCACCATGTCCATATCGTGTTCAACGAACAGAACCGTCATGCCGTCATCGCGCAAGCCCCGAATGTGCTCATTGAGACTTTGCTTCAGAGCAGGGTTTACGCCAGCCATAGGTTCGTCAAGCATGACTAGACGAGGGTTAGTCATGAGCGCGCGAGCCATCTCCAGCAATTTACGTTGACCACCCGAAAGCGTTCCTGCGTATTGGTCACGCATGTGATCGAGTTTGAAACGCTTCAACAACTCGTCCGCACGACGTTCAATGATTGCTTCTTGCTTGCGGTAACGGAATGGCAGCAAGCCGTTCCACCATTTCTCACCCATCTGGTGAGTCGCGCCGAGTTTCATATTTTCTATGACGGACAGCTTGGTGAGGCTCTTGGTCAACTGAAATGTACGAACCATGCCAAGGCTTGCCGTCTTGTGGGCAACAACTTTCTTCAGGTTCTTGCTGTCGAACATCCATTCGCCTGTGTCTGGAGTGTCGAAACCAGTCAGCAAGTTGAACAGCGTTGTCTTACCCGCACCGTTTGGACCAATCAGTGCGGTGATTGAGCCACGCTGCACTTCTAGGTGCTGAACATCTACAGCCGTAACTCCACCGAAGTTCCTGCGCACATTCTCCGCGAGCAAAATCGGATCTGGTTTGGCAACACCTGGTGAAGCGTTAACCGAAGCCAATGCCGCGCGGGCGCGCTGGGCTAGTTCCGTATAGGTCCGCTCAGCGTCCATCTAAAGCCATCTCTTCTTTGTTTCCAAAAACGCCTTGCGGCCTAAAAGTCATCAGCAACATAAGTCCTAAACCAATCAACATGTAGTTGACTGGTCCCACTTGCGACTTCTGAATAATTCCGATGCCAAATATCTCGAATGGACGATCTTTGGTTAATTCGCGTAAGAAGTTGTCACTGAAGACGTAGAGACCCCAGAACATCATCGGTCCAACTACAGAGCCGCTCACCTTCGCAACCCCACCAAGCACCAGAGCGGTGAGTACATAGAACGTCACGTCGCGGCTGTAGTTGTCGGGCTGTACGGAACCGCGGTCGAGAGCGAAAATCATTCCCGAGAACATTCCTACTACTCCACCAATAATGAGTGACTGCATCTTGTAGCTGTACACGTTCTTTCCGAGACTGCGGACTGCATCTTCGTCTTCACGGATCGCTTTGACTACACGTCCCCAGGGACTCTTCATCAACAGGTACACCAAAACGGAAAACACAATGACGAGTGTCCAACCCACGATCATGGTCCATAACGAATAGCCGCTGTATTGGAATGGTCGAAATCCATATTGGGCACCTGGGTCAAAGGGACTCAAATCTCTGAACGACGAACTGAAACTATTGATGCCGTCGCTTCCACCGAAGTATTCCTTGAACCGAACCGAACGAACGACAAGCCGCACAATTTCTGCGGTAGCAATGGTCACGATTGCCAAATAGTCAGCGCGTAATCGCAGCGTTGGAATACCAACAAGTAAGCCCAAAATGATGACGAGAGCAAGACCGATGAGTATTCCCCACCACATACCCACTCCGAAGTACTGAGACGTCATTCCAAGTCCGTAAGCACCGCATGCCATGAAGGCTGATTGACCGAAGTTCAAAAGACCCGTATATCCGAATTGAATATTGAGTCCTATCGCGGCCAGTGCGAAATACGCCGCATCAATTCCAAAGAAGGCCGAGATGGTATTTTCAAGAATCTTGATGATGTCCATATCAGCCAACTCTCTGCTTTCGTCCAAGTATTCCTTGAGGACGAACGACCAAAACGATGATCAAAATAAACAGAGCTGGGGCATTCTTCAACTCGGCTGGAACGACGAGTGAAGCCAGTTCTACTAGCAATCCCACGAAGAAGCCACCAATGAGGGCTCCATAAGCCGAGCCGAGACCACCGAGCGTGATTCCGGCAAACATCAAGAAGATCAATCCTGATCCCATTTCGAAACCGACTTGCTCATCCAAACCCCGAAATACTCCGCCCATCGCGGCAAGCGCTCCACCAGCGAACCACACAACTCGAATGATCTTTTGCGTATCAATACCAGTTGAAGATGCAAGCGACGGATTATCCGACACCGCCCGAATTGCTTTACCTGTGCGCGAGCGCTGAAGAAATGCAGCAACACCGAGTAACACGACCAATGAAATAATCGCCGTTGTGAGGTCTCTCATCGTGATACTTACAGGCCCAAAGCTTTTTGCTACTTGCAAACTAAAGTCGTCTAATGGTCGTGTTCGACCACCGAACTGATACAAATACATATTGCGGAGCATGATTGAGAGCCCGACAGAGACAACGAGCTGTGAAATCAATCCAATTCCGCGCTTACGCAATTTGGCAAAGATAATTCCATTCATCGCTAACCCCAGCGCGCCTCCGAGTGCGATGACCAATGGAGCCGCGATGAGGAGCGGAATTCCAAGCAAAACGTTGAACCAGAATGCGATGAGACCACCGAAAGTCACCATTTCTCCGTGCGCGAAATTGGTAAGTCCCGTCGTGCCAAA
>CANKVI010000094.1 GCA_947487095.1 Acidimicrobiaceae bacterium
TACAGAGCAAGTGGAGATGTGGTTGCGTTAGTCTGATCGCCATGCATGTAGGAATAGTTGGCGCAACAGGAATGGTCGGAACGGTAATGCGACAGTTGCTTGCCGAGCGAAAATACCCTGTCACCACACTTCGTTTCTTTGCATCAGCCCGCTCAGCAGGTTCGATCATTGAATGGAATGGTCAGCAAATTGTTGTTGAAGACGCAGCAGAAGCAGACCCGCATGGTCTTGATGTGGTGTTGTTCTCTGCAGGCGCAACAACCTCGCGCGCACTCGCCGAAAAATATGCAAATGCAGGTGCGATGGTCATCGACAATTCATCGGCTTGGCGCATGAACCCAGACGTTCCGCTCATTGTTTCCGAAGTAAACCCAGAAGATGTTGCACTGGCAAAGAAGCGCATCATTGCAAACCCAAACTGCACCACGATGGCAGCAATGCCGGTGTTGAAGCCTCTGCACGCTGCAGCTGGTCTTGTACGCATGGTTGCCAGCACATACCAAGCAGTGAGCGGTGGAGGAGTGTCTGGAGTAAGTGAGCTTGATGTGCAGGCAAAAAGCGCAGCGCCAACTGCAGAGGCGTTGACATATGACGGCAAGGCCGTAGCTTTTCCAGAGCCACAGAAGTTTGCACGCACCATTGCGTTTAACGTGCTGCCACTTGCCGGCTCGCTCGTGGATGATGGTTCACTTGAAACCGACGAAGAGCAAAAGCTACGCAATGAAAGTCGCAAGATTTTGCACATTCCAAATTTGCGCGTATCGGGTACGTGCGTTCGAGTGCCAGTGTTTACTGGTCACTCGCTCAGTATCAACGTGGAGTTTGAGCGCGCAATCACAGCAGCGCAAGCGACAGAAATTTTGTCAAAGGCCCCTGGAGTTGTAGTGGAAGACATTCCAACACCGTTGCTTGCAGCAGGCCAAGACCCAAGTTATGTGGGACGTATTCGTCAGGACTCTTCGGTTGAAGGCAATAAAGGCTTGGTGTTATTTATTTCAAGTGACAATTTGCGCAAAGGTGCAGCACTAAACGCACTACAAATTGCCGAACTACTCGTTAAATAACGAACTAGTCGTTAAATCCGGCCATCACCAGGCTTGGGCGTTGTAACCAGTTGTCCGCTGGGTAATTCGCGTGACTGTCAATGGCGTGAATGGTGTACGCGTGGCGCGGTTTGTCGCTGGTATTTGGCCCACTCAAGTGGGGAAGAGTGCCATTCAACAACACCAAAGTTCCACGTTCCGCCTCAAGAGGTACGAGACCTTCGGTTGGATATGGAGTTTCGTCGAACACTTCCATAAAACTGGCAGTGCGGTCAGCGTTTACTCGCGACCGTGACTTCACGGGAATTCTGTGTCCGCCTGGAAGCGCCCACATGCATCCGTTTTCGGTAGTGGCATCGTCGATAGCAAACCAAAAACCTACGACTGACTGCGGTTCAGTCCACAAAAAGGTGTGATCGGTGTGGCAGTTCACTTCGCCGCCAATGCGTGGCTGTTTGAAGATGTACATGCTTTGCAACAACTTTGGATCTTGCATGCCAATTTGATTGGCCAATGCTGCAAGTTTTTCGTTGTGACTGAACTTGCTGAATTGCGGGTCGAGGTCGTGCATTGCGTGACCAAGTTTGTTTAAGCACAAATGTGCTTCGGCACGGAGTTCCCCTTGCTCATCGAATGCATCTTTTTCAAAGAAGCAACGGATCTTGTCGCCACTGGAGAGAAAGTATTGATCGGCTGCGTGTTTAGCAGTGGAGTCTGCAGTAAAAATCGTTGCTTGTTCTGGAGAAGGGACGTGTTCCTTGGCAAGGTGCATGGCTCGTTCGCGCAAAGCCAAGCACGCTTCTTCGCTTGCAAACTTTGGCAGCACAACAAATCCATCGTTATGAAACTGTGCAAGCTGAGCATCGGTAAGCACTGGAGTCATGTCGAGTTACTCTCCAGCTGGGTTTTCAAAATTGGAATGTTCAGGAAATGCAGCGGGTAGCAACACGTGCATTGGTGTTGGGACTCCTTCAACTTCCACTAACAGTTCTGCACCACCGTGTTCCCACAACAACTGTCGGCAACGACCACATGGCGTCACGTGAGTTCCATTTCCTACGCAAGTGACGGCGATGAGTCTGCCTCCACCACCCATGTGAAGTTGGCCGATCATGGCGCACTCAGCACACAGCGTGAGACCATACGACGCATTTTCTACGTTGCAACCTGAGATGATTCTTCCGTCATCAACCAGTGCAGCAGCACCGACGCGAAATTTTGAATAGGGAACGTATGCGTGTGTTGCGGCTTCGTTGGCAGCATTGCGGAGCGCTACCCAATCAATTGCAGGAGTGGCCATAACGCCACATTACTTGCGTCGAGTGCGTTCCACTTCTTCGACTGCAGCCATGACCTGGCTGCCCAGTTCGCGCACTCGTTGCACGGCAAGCGCGTGATCAATCGTGAGTGCGCGCTTTTCATGCACGACTACTCGGCCATTGACCACAACGGAAGACACATCGCCTCGACCGGCAGCGGCAACGATTGCCACATGCGGGTCAAACACAGGAGTAAGTGATGGCGAGTCCACATCAAGCACGATGATGTCGGCAGCCTTACCAACCTCGAGAGAACCAATGAGGTGGTCGACATGGAGTGCTTTTGCGCCATTGATCGTTGCCATGCGCAGCACGTCGAGGGCTGGCAACACCGTTGGATCGTGGGAGGTGTTTTTCTGTGCGTAACCAGCGAGGCGCATCGCGAGCCATAAGTCCAAGTCATTGCCGGAAGCTGGACCATCGGTGCCAAGTGCAACATTGACTCCAGCTCTGTGCAGATCAAGAATTCGTGCCGTGCCACTAGCCAGTTTTTGATTGCTAGCAGGGCAGTGAGTAACCGATGCGTGGTGATCGGCGATTAATTCGATGTCTTCGTCGGTGAGGTGCACGCCGTGTGCAAGCACTGCCTCGGTCAACAAGTCGGTATCGGCAAGCACTTGAATTGGCGTGCGCCCATTGTGGCGATTGGCAACCAACTTCATTTCGCCGACGGTTTCCGATGCGTGCACATGAATATGTGCGCCGTGCTTTTCAGCTAATGCTGCAATGCGCAACAAGTGTTCCTCTCCAAGGAGATAGGTGCTGTGTGGGGCAAGCCAATTCAATGTGTCGTTTCCAGCAGCATGTGCCGCGGTAAGCCACTCATCGGACCATTCCATACGCGCATCGAATGGAAGCGGTTCGGGGCCCTTTGATTCAAGCAAATTCGGAGCAGAGAAAATTCGTGCGCCACTGCGGGCTGCAACTTCTTGCGCCGCATCTGGCAAGTAGTACATATCGAGCGTGGTGGTGATTCCCCCGAGCAGCGATTCAAGTGCTCCAAGTTCGGTGCCGGCGACCACAGCGTCGTGATTCAAAATACTGATCTCTGCAGGCATCAAGCGCGCAAGAAAATCTTCCAAGTTCATGTCGTCGCCAAGTCCGCGAAACAACGTCATGCCCAGGTGTGCGTGTGCATTAACAAGGCCAGGCATCACGATTCCACCGCGTGCATCAATCACGGTGGTTGCTGTGTGAGCAACTGGCCCAGAAGCAATCTCGCGGATCAATCCGTTTTCGTCAACCACGATGGTGGCGTTATCAATAATGCTGCCTTGTGCGTCGACGGTGACAACACGAGCATGAATAATCGCAAGCATGTCTGTGCTCATAAGTTGAGTTTTCCTTTTTGTTGATCAAAGGCAATGAGAACACGTCCTAAAAGATCGCCGACTTTCTTCGACGAGTCTTTGCCAACTTGAATTACTTCTTCGCCAGAAAGTTTGTTTCCACTAAGGCCCGATGCAAGGTTGGTTGCTAGCGACAATGCCAACACATTCATATTTAGATGTCGAGCAGCAATAGTTTCGAGCACGGTGGACATTCCCACCATCTCGGCGCCCCACGTTGCTGCCATGCGAATTTCTGCAGGTGTTTCAAAATGCGGACCGTGAAGCCCCAAATACACAGCTTCATTAATTCCTGGCTCGACAGAACGAACAA
>CANKVI010000095.1 GCA_947487095.1 Acidimicrobiaceae bacterium
TTGGTGCAGAAGTTGTTCCAGCTAAGTCGGGAAGTCGCACGTTGAAAGATGCAGTTAACGAAGCGATGCGAGACTGGGTGGCAACTGTCGAACACACTTATTACGCGATTGGTTCGGTGATGGGTCCGCATCCGTATCCGTTCATGGTTCGCCAGTTCCAAAGCGTGATCGGTACAGAGGCACGAGCGCAGTGTCGCGACTTGCTTGGAACTGATCCTGATTTCGTAACTGCTTGCGTTGGCGGTGGTTCAAATGCAATCGGAATCTTTTCCGGTTTCGTCGATACACATGCTCGATTAATCGGTGTTGAACCTGCTGGTGGTGCAGCCGTAGGGCGCGGAGTGCCAGGAGTTGTGCATGGTATGCGCAGCTACCTCATGCAGGACGAGTACGGCCAAGTGCAAGAGGCACAATCAATTAGTGCCGGCCTCGATTACCCAGGTGTTGGACCAGAGCACTCGTACCTCGCATCCATAGGTCGTGCAGAGTATCCAAGCGTGACCGATGCAGAAGTTATTGAAGGCTTCCAACTTCTTGCGAAAACTGAAGGCATCATTCCGGCACTTGAATGTGCTCACGTTGTCGCATGGATTGCACGTGAAGCACCAAACATGCAAGGCAAAACTGTGCTCATGAATTTGTCTGGCAGAGGAGACAAAGACGTTGCTCAGATGATGGACATATTGGGTTAATCCGTGACTGTTCTACATACAGGGAAATTGGAGAGCCATCTTCGTTTGCGACGTGATGCAGGTCGAAAGCTGCTCGTTCCCTACATCACAGGTGGGTATTTAGGTTGGACAGATGCGGTTCGGGCTGCTGCTGCCAATGGCGCAGATGCTATTGAGATTGGCATTCCATTTTCGGATCCGGTCATGGATGGACCAATGATCCAACTTGCTTCTGAGCAAGCACTAGAGCGTGGTGCAACTCCTTTGTCCATTCTTCAGGAATTGCGAAACATCGACATCGATATTCCTCTCGCAGTGATGTGTTACTACAACACTGTGCATTCGGCTGGCAACGAGCGTTTTTCGCATTCGCTGGCAGAAGCTGGAGTGTGCGCAGCCATCGTGCCAGATCTTCCACTTGAAGAAGCAACTGATTGGTGTGTCGCAGCTGATGGCGCTGGAATCGAAACGGTCATGCTTGCTGCCCCAACCGCTCCCGAGGAACGCCTGCCACGAATTCTGCAGAGGTGCAACGGTTTTGTATATGCAGTTGGTCTACTTGGTGTAACCGGAGAACGTGACGAACTGGCTAGCACGGCTACCAAACTTGCTGCTCGTTTGAAAGCATTGACAGACGTTCCAGTACTCATTGGTGTGGGTGTTTCGAACGCGGCTCAAGCAGTCGAAGCATCAACTGTGGCAGATGGAGTTGTCATGGGTGCGTCTGTAATGCGTCGCCTGATAGAACATGATGCCGACGCGGTTGGTGAATACGTTGGGGAAGTTCGCAAGGCGCTCGATGCTGCAGTCGGTTTGAAGTAAGTTCTTTCTATGTTGAAAGAAGGATCTGTAGCTCCGGCTATTGAGTTGCTTGATCAGAACGGTAAGAAGCTTTCGTTGAAGAAGTATGCAAAGCGCAAAGTTCTTGTGTACTTCTATCCCAAGGCCGACACGCCAGGATGCACGCAACAGTCCTGTGGTCTGCGTGACATTGCTGATCAGATTGGTCGAACTGTAATCATTGGAATTAGCCCAGACTTGCCAGCAAAGCAATTGAAGTTCGACGAGAAGTATGAACTGGGTTTTCCATTGTTGTCGGATGTGGATAACAAAGTGGCTAAGGCATACAAAGTGTGGAAGAAGAAATCAATGTATGGTCGCGAATATATGGGTATTGAGCGCTCAGCGTTCCTCATTGGCGCTGATGGAACCATTGTGAAGGCTTGGTACAAGATCTCACCGAAAGATACGCCAGCAAAACTGTTGGAAGCTTTGGGCAAGTAATGACTTTTCCTAAGCCAACTGATCTCATTGCTCATCGCGACCCGTTCATCTTTGTTGATGAAATCACCGAGCTGACACCTGGTATTTCGGCTTCAACAATTTGGAAGTTGACTGGTGAAGAGTGGTTTTTTGCGGGTCACTTTCCGGGCCGTCCAACGCTGCCGGGTGTGTTGATGTGCGAGGCCATTGCGCAAACTGGTGCACTTGCAATCGTGAGTGATCCGAAGTTTGCGGGCAAGTTGCCGCTATTCGGAGGCCTGGATGGAGCTCGCTTTAGACGGCAAGTTCTACCAGGAGACACGCTTGAGATTTCTGCGAGCATTGGGCGCATGTCAGCACGTGCTGGTAAAGGCAGTGGTCTCGCAAAAGTGAACGGCGAAATTGCCTGTGAGTGTGAATTGCTGTTCGTCGTAGTCGACGCGTGAGTTATTTGTAAGGCGAAATAATCACGGAGCCGTTATGGCCACCGAAACCAAAGTTGTTCGAGATGGTTGGACCTGGTTCCCATGGTCGGGCAGATCCAATGACAACGTCAATGTTCATGTCTTCGCTAATTTGCTGAGTTCCTGCTGTCGGCGGGATCAACTTCTTTTCCATACTGAGAAGCACTGCCGCAGCCTCTAATGCACCGGCTGCTCCTAATGCGTGACCCGTAACGCCCTTAATTGACACAACAGGAACGGTGTTCTTGCCAAACACAGTTTCGATCGCTTGCGATTCTGCAGCGTCGTTCAATGGAGTGCTGGTTCCGTGAGCGTTGATCTGTTTGATGTCGCTTGGTTGCAAACCTGCGTCTTCAAGCGCTAGTTGCATGCAACGTGAAGCGCCAACGCCACCTGGAGACGGCGCGGTGATGTGGTGTGCGTCGGCATTGCTTGCAGCGCCAACAATTTCAGCGATGATGGTGGCCCCACGGGCAATTGCAAGATCCATGCGCTCAAGCACAAACACCGCAGCACCTTCACCCATGATGAAACCATCGCGAGTCGCGTCAAACGGTTTGCTGACCAAGGTGCTCGATAGAGCGGTCATGTTGCTAAACCCTGCTAGGGCAGTGATTGTTGCAGCGCTTTCTGCTCCGCCTGTAACAACGGCATCGCAACGACCCCAAGCAACAAGTCGAGCAGCATTACCAATGGCGTGAGTAGCTGCCGCACAAGCTGTGCAGATAGTTTCTGCTGGTCCTTGGAACCCGTAGCGCATGGAAATTGCTGCACCTGATGCGTTTGACATCATCATGGGAACAAGAAACGGCGAAACACGACGTTCGCCTTTTTCGACGCGAATGATGACATTCTCTTCAAGCGTGCGCAGACCGCCTATGCCCGTTCCGAAGATGGTGCCGATGCGGGAATGGTCGTAAGGTAATTGGCCAGACTGCGCGATCGCTTCACCAGCGGCTGCAAGAGCGAATTGTTCGCAGCGGTCAGACCGACGCGCATCTTTCGGATTGTCGAAATAGGGAAGGGGATCCCAGTTTTCAATCTCAATGGATTTCGAACCAGAGAAGCCCGGCCCAAGGAGTCCTGTCCAAAAAGCCTCTTTACCGATACCGCACGGAGCAACCACTCCGTAACCAGTTATGGCAACGCGGTGACCAGCTCCTTGCATATACAGCGAGGCTAAAGGCTTACTTGACTTTTGACGTGACGAGCGCGAAGGCTTTGCCGACAGTGTCGACACCTTCAAGGTCAGACTCAGGTACTTCGATACCGAATTCTTCTTCAAGCGCCATTACGAGTTCTACCAAGTCAAGGCTGTCTGCATCAAGGTCGTCACCAAAACTTGCTTCTGGGGTGATCTTCGAAGCATCTACTGACAACACATCTACTGCACACTTGGTGAAGCGTTCAAACAATTCCTGGCTCATGATTTTCTCCTTGGTTTTCGTTGCGCACTTACAGTACTACG
>CANKVI010000096.1 GCA_947487095.1 Acidimicrobiaceae bacterium
TGACGAACCGCAAGCGGCCAATCCAACTACTGCAACGAGACCAACAGCAAGACCTTTAAGTGTCTGCTTTCTCATTTTTCTTTTTCTCCCTCTTACGTGCCTCTAGAAACACGTATGTTTGTTGGTCAGGAGATCTTAGTTGAACCGATTTGCACGGTTTTACCAAGTGTCGACCATCGGGCGCTTTTTGCCAGTTCTGGGCAGTGGCATTGGACACGCCGAAAGTAATGCCAGTATGCGCTTACGTGTGTCCGCGGGGTCAATCACGTCATCAATTTCCGTATGGCTAGCCATACTCAGGGCACTGCCCCTTATATATGCAGCGTCAATGAGGCGTTTTTCGAGTTCCGCTCGCTCTTCGGGGGTTCCAGCCGCGTCCAGCTCCTTTTTGAAACCAAGACGAACCGCGCCTTCAAGACCCATTCCACCAAACTCACCGCTTGGCCACGAAACGACCATGTCTTTGGCATGGAAACTTCCACCCGCCATTGCCTGGGCACCGAGGCCATAACCCTTGCGCAAAACCACCGTGATCCACGGAATGGTCACACTCGCAGCAGTAACGAACAACCGAGAGAAGTGACGTACCTGCGCTGACTCCTCTGCATGCGGGCCAACCATGAAACCTGGTGTATCGCACAGTGAGATGAGCGGAATATCGAAGGCATCGCAGAGTTGCATGAATCTCGCCATTTTGTCGGCACTTGGAGAATCGATTGCTCCTCCAAGGTGCGCTGGGTTGTTCGCAACAATTCCTACAGGCTTGCCTTCGATTCGTGCGAACGCGGTAACGATGCCAACGCCAAAATCTGGTCGAAGTTCAAGAACGGAATCAATGTCGGCAAGCATGTTGATTACTGCTCGCACGTCGTACACACGCGTGCGCTGCTCGGGAACAAGTTCGCGTAATGCATCGTCGCTGTAACGATTGAACACATCTGTAACGCCTTGGAAGTATGACAAGTACTTCTGTGCAACTGCAACGGCTTCCGTTTCGTCGGCAACACGAACATCAACCACACCGTTTGCGGTTTGAGTTGCAATTGGACCAATGTCGGTTGGTTTCACAACACCAAGTCCACCGCCTTCAATCATCGCTGGACCGGCCATACCGATGTTTGAGTTTTCTGTCGCGATGACCACATCGCAACAACCGAGTAACGCTGCATTACCTGCAAAGCAATAACCCGACGCGATACCAACTAATGGAACAAGCCCTGAGAGTTGAGCGAACGATGCGAACGACATCACATCCAAACCAGCAACGCCTGGTGCATCGGTGTCGCCTGGTCGACCACCACCACCTTCGGCGAACAACACAACCGGAGTCATGTTTCGTTTCGCAACTTCAAAGATGCGGTCTTTCTTGCGATGATTAATAAAACCCTGCGTGCCCGCAAGCACCGTGTAGTCGTAGGCGACTACCGCGCAATTCGTACGTTCGGTTCCAAAAAGTTTTGAATTGATCTTTGCTAGTCCTGTAATCAATCCGTCTGCCGGAGTGTTGGCAATGAGGTCGTCTTCGCTTCTGCGGCTTCGCTGCGCTGCAATACCAAAACTTCCGTATTCAACAAATGTTCCGTCATCAATAAGGTCGGCAACATTTTCTCTAGCGGTTCGTTGACCTTTTGCATGTCGTTTTGCGACCGCCTCACTACGGGATTCATCGCGCAGTAGCTCCTGACGCAAACGCAACTGTTCTAAATCGGCACGCTTGTCTGAATGAGAACCTGATGAAACGACCTCGTTCGCTGAAACACTTTCGGCAACGCACTCTGCAAGCACATCACCCTCGCCTACCGATTGCCCAACAGTCACAAAGAGGGCTGAAATACGACATGAAGTTTCAGCAGTTACAGGATGTTCCATTTTCATGGACTCAATGACCACAATTTCTGCGCCCGCAGCAATCACGTCGCCAACTAGAACCTTCACTGCAACCACTGTTCCTACAAGTGGCGAGCGCAACGACGAAGTGGTCATGCGCAAACTATAAACAACTAGGGCTTACGCCTTTGCACGGGTGCGGCGCAATAGCGGGTCTGCAATGCGCAGTGCATTATCGGCAAATCGCATGACGCGACCAGCGGCTCCTGGAGTTGTGGAGTCAATGAGGTTTCCCATTACCGCAAGCGTGATGTCGGCTGCTGTCTGCGAACCCACCGCCACTCGAAGGCCTGGCTTCAACAGCCATGGGTGCCCAATGATGAAGCTGAACCTGCGACCGGTGCGCAAGAACGCATCAAACTTCTCGCCCACTCGCCTGTTGTATTCACTCGTTGCTGTCTCGGGGTTTTCCAAGAAACACGAGATCGCGAGCATTCCCGATTCAAGGGAATAGTCAATACCTTCACCGTTCATTGGGTTCACAAAACCGGCAGCGTCACCTACAGCAACCCAACCCGGGCCATGTCGGCGCACACAACTCATCGGCAAGCGCCACGCACGAGGCTTATCTATATAGTCACCAAGCGACCATGGCTCACGCACGATCGATGCGTACTGATCGAGCAACGTATTGAGATTGAGTTTTTTGAAGCCCTTCATGGTGCTGAGAGCACCAACGCCGATGTTTACCGTGCCATCACCTGCAGGAAACATCCACCCGTAACCAGGCACAGGCGTTCCGTGTTCGTCGCGCAAACTGAGACACGCTTCAAGATGACGTTCTGCATGACGAGGTGTTGGCGCATACGCACGAATTGCTAAACCAAATGTTTCGTCTGGGTCGCGAACAGCGCCAAGCATCTTTGCAGCTGCACCTTGCGCGCCTGTTGCCAGAACGACAAGCGATGCTTTGATGACCTCGCTGCCAACTTGCACACCAGTTACCCGGTCCCCTTCAAGCACTGGCAACGCTTCAGATTCGAATCGAACCTCAGCCCCTGACGCGATTGCAACATCAAGCAGGTGATTGTCAAACTTCTGTCGCGGCCATACTGCGCCATGATTTGGAAAGCGCGACGTTGTTGGCCATGCCAACTCGCGCTGAGTTTTTCCGGCAATCATGCGCAGACCATCAATGCGATGCGCTACCGAATAGTCGATCTTCAGTTGATCAAGCGCTGCAATTGCTCGTGGCGTTAGACCATCGCCACACACTTTGTCGCGACCATATGGCCCTTTCTCAACGAGCAACACTCGCAGACCTGCGCGTGCAGCAGTAATGGCTGATGAGGAACCTGCAGGACCTCCACCGATTACTACGACATCAAATTGCATACCTTTGAGCCTGTCACTGTCTGTTGCGCGATGCCAACACTGGCTCGCTACAAGTTGATCTCATGGTGGGCCAGGTGGGGATTGAACCCACGACCAAGGGATTATGAGTCCCCTGCTCTGACCACTGAGCTACTGGCCCGCATTACATATTCGTTGTTGAAGCAATCAAAGCCTAATGGCAGGACTTTGGCGACGATGCAACGTCGATCCCTGGACTTCGGCGGAAAAACCCGCTTGGCTTCAAATGAAAACCCGTTCGCTCAACGGGCATTACTGGCCAGTCTTCTGTTCGTGGAATGTGATTTGTTCCAAATACATACCACAGCACTACATCGGTGTTTTCTACAACACGATTTGCTTTCGTCCATTCGGGCAACCCTGCCCCACCAGCGTGCTGATACGGGTAATCGCCAGCAGGAAATTTCTCTTTCGATTGTTGAGGCGTAACCCACAGATGCTTGTACATAAATCCTGCACGCTTACCAATGACTGACTCTGGAAGCGCGAGCGGAAATGTGGTGTGACCAGGAATCAATTTGTAACCAACGGCTTTACCCATGTGGTTCTTTTTGCTCTTGTTCATTACTTTCCAAAATCGTCC
>CANKVI010000097.1 GCA_947487095.1 Acidimicrobiaceae bacterium
GGCAACTACACCAGTTGGTTGGAACAGAAACAAGAACGACTTGGTAAAGAAGAAAAAGCAAACGATGCACGCAAGCGCACGTTGCAACGCGAACTTGAATGGGTGCGCATGGCGCCGAAGGCTCGTCAGTCGAAAGGTAAAGCGCGTCTTGCTGCATACGAGAAGTTGCATGCAGAAGCGCAAGCCTCCGATGGCGCCAGCGACAAGTTGGAAATCATGATTCCTGCCGGCCCACGTTTGGGTGACACCGTGATTGAAGTGAAGAACTTGGTGAAGGGCTTCGGCGACAGAATGCTGATTGAAGACCTCACGTTCTCGCTTCCACCTGCAGGCATTGTTGGCATTATCGGACCGAACGGTGCAGGTAAAACCACGTTGTTCCGCATGCTCACCGGTCAAGAGGCACCAGGCTCTGGAACCATCACCATTGGTGACACTGTGCAATTGAGCTACGTGGACCAAAACCGCGACACGCTCGATCCCGCTGCATCCGTGTATCAAGAAATCACCGATGGTGCGGAAACGCTGAAGATTGGTGGACGCGAAATTCACGGCCGTGCATACGTGTCGAGTTTCAACTTCAAAGGCAGCGATCAACAAAAGCTCGTTGGAGAGCTATCGGGTGGAGAACGCAACCGCGTGCACTTGGCCAAGTTGTTGAAGCACGCAGGAAACGTGTTGCTGTTGGACGAACCAACCAACGACCTCGACGTTGACACATTGCGCGCGTTGGAAACCGGCCTTGAGTCATTCCCTGGTTGCGTGGTGGTTATTTCGCACGACCGCTGGTTCCTCGACCGCATTGCTACACACGTGTTGGCTTTTGAAGGCGACAGCCAAGTTCGTTGGTATGAAGGTAACTTCAGCGATTACGAAGCATGGCGCAAGAAGGAACTGGGCGTTGCCGCAGACCAGCCACGTCGTATTAAGTACAAGCCACTCGCCCGCTAAGGAATTGGTATGAATACCGCACTTCGAGTTATTCGCATTTTGTGTGTGATCGTGTTCGTGAGTGGCATTGCCGGACTCATCATTTCTTCCATCGCTGGAAACAATGTTGGCGTGGTGACCACGATCGGATTGATCACTTCACTTGCTGCAGTGGTGTTGCTGACCGCTTCAACAGTTGCCAACCGTCAACGCATTGATGCTTTCAACGACGCACTTGCCGAACAAGTTGAAGGCCAAATTGGCGCGCTGGTTTCGAGTGGAGCAAAAGAAGACACCGTTCGCAAGTTGGTGCGTGATGCAATCAACCTTGGACGTAGCGCTTCGTGAAGTTAACCGACGGCGAACTGGCACATTTCCTTGCCGAAGAAACCGGCAAACGTTTGATGGCAGTTCGTGAGCGCTTGTATAACGATGGCGCTTCAACGTGGTACGCAAAAGATGTTGGCGATGCCGCAGCGCAACGCTTCATCGACGAAACACTTGCCGAGCATCGACCGAACGACGCAGTGTTGTCGGAAGAAGCAGCCGATGATTCAGACCGCTTAACCGCAGACCGCGTGTGGATTATTGACCCACTCGATGGCACGCAGGAATACAGCGAATATGATCGCGCCGACTGGGCTGTGCACATTGCGCTGTGGGAACGCAAAGACGCAGACGGCAAACCTTCTGACGAAGGAAGCATCACGCAAGCAGCAGTTGCATTGCCTGCGTACAACATGACGTTGAGCACGCATCAACTGCCAAAGACTCCCGATCGACATGAAGGCAAGCCGCGTTTGGTGGTATCGCGAAACCGCGCAACGCGCGAAGCCGTGATAGTTGCTGAGGCTTTGGATTGCGATGTTGCCCGACTCGGTTCGGCCGGTGCAAAGACCATGGCCGTTGTGCTGGGTGAAGTGGACATTTACGTGCATGCAGGAGGCATGTACCAATGGGACTCCGCAGCCCCAATTGCGGTGGCCGCAGCGGCCGGATTGTTCACCAGCCGTATTGACGGCACTCCTCTTGTCTACAACAGGCGTGACGCGTGGCTCCCCGACCTGGTGGTTTGTCAACAACATCTCGCACAACAAGTCATTGATGCCCTTCGTGCGGGCAGACTTGGTGCGTGACAACCTCCGTTAGTTCAAGCCCATCTGATTGCGCATGGGGCGCATTTGACGACGTTGCACCTTGGGTGCTCGACCCAAACAACATTTCATGGGAAAAGCAAGCCATTGAATTGCGCGTGTCTGCGCAACGCGAAGTTCCTGTTTTAACAACACCAACTCGCATTCCTCCAGTTGCACGTTTGGTGGTTGTGGTGTGGGTGCTGAGCAAAGCCTTGGTGCCATGGTTTGTAAAAAAGAAGTTGCGACCATTTGTAACACCAGAAGATTCACGCGCATACATTTCGCTGCGCATGCGCAAGGCCGTTGAACGGCTTGGTTCCACCTACATCAAGCTTGGACAAATCATTTCGAGCGGCGAAGGCCTGTTCCCTGCCGAACTGGTGAACGAATTCAAACTGTGCCGCGACCAAGTGCCGGCCATTCCATTTGAGTCGGTGAAGAAAACCATTGAGAGCGAACTTGGCAAATCGCTGAACGAAGTGTTTTCGTACATTGACACCACTGCACTTGCTGCTGCTTCAATTGCGCAGGTGCACCTTGCAACGTTGTTGTCGGGCGAAGAAGTTGTGGTGAAAGTACAACGCCCAACAGTTTCAAAAATGGTGCGTAAAGACTTGCGCGTAATGGCCTGGATTGCACCACACCTTGTTGGTCGCATCAAAGTAAGCGCGCTTGCTAACCCACCAGCACTTGTTGAACTGTTTGCTGAAACCATTGTTGAAGAACTGGACTTCCGCATTGAAGCTTCCAACATGTTGGACGTTGCCAAGATGCTGTGCGAACTAAAGCAAGACCGCTACATCATTCCTCGCCCACACCCAACGCTTGCAACACAGCGCGTGCTGGTAATGCAGCGTTTAAGTGGATTCAAGTTTGACGATGTTGCTGGCATGAAAGATGCCGGCATCGATACTCATGCTGTTATTCGCACCGGCATGATTGCGTTCATGGAAGGCGCCATGATTTACGGCGTGTTCCACGGCGACTTGCATGGCGGAAACCTGTTCGTGATGCCTGATGGCCGCACTGCACTGCTCGACTTCGGCATTGTTGGTCGCCTCAGCGGCGCGCGACGCATGGCGTTCTTGCGCTTAATGCTGAACGCCACCACAAACAATGTTGTTGGACAAGTTGAAGCGCTGCGCGACCTTGGTGCCCTGCCAATGGACACCGACATTCACGCCGTAATTAAAGACTTGAACTTGGGCGACGCAGCAATTGACCCAACCACATTGTCGGGCGAAGAGTTAGTACAGGAAGTACAGCGCATTGTGAAAGCACTGATGGGTTACGGCGCACGCATGCCAAAAGAATTGATGCTGTACGTAAAGAACATGGTGTTCTTAGACGGCGCGATTGCCCGCCTTGCTCCAGAGCTCGACATTTTGGCTGAGATTGCCTCTATTTCGATGCTGTTTGCCGAACGTCATGGCGAGCGCCTGGGCCGTGAACTTGGTGTTGATCACACAGCTATTGAGATCAACCTGGACAGCGTGAAAACTGGTGTTCTTGGTGTTGATGCCTCGGTGAATTCGCTGACCTACCGCGACTTGCAAGCACGCCGCGAATTGATTCAAAAGCGAATGCGGGATCACGTCGGTCGTTGATCTAGTTTCGTGTCCCGTGAGGACACGTTCATGAGACTTGTTGTTGCACGTTGCAGCGTGGTGTACGAAGGTCGCCTCGACACGTCATTGCCCGAAGCCACTCGCCT
>CANKVI010000098.1 GCA_947487095.1 Acidimicrobiaceae bacterium
GCGCCGTTGTCACCCGTGATGTACACCACCAACGTGTTTTCAATGATGTTCAGGCGTTCTAGTGCATCAATTACTCGCCCAACCTGTGCATCAGTGTGCGCAAGAAACCCTGCGAAGGTTTCCATGAGTCGCGATGCAACTGGTCGATAACGTTCTGGGTAATCGCTCCATGCGGGAACTTGTTCCGGTCGTTTTGTTAGCGCGGTGTTTGGAGGAATGACTCCGAGTTTCAGTTGACGCTCGTAGATCTCTTCACGTAATACGTCCCAGCCACCATCGAATTGACCCTTGAACTTGTCAATCCATTCGCGAGCAACATGATGCGGTGCATGCAATGCAGGAGTAGAGAAATACGTAAAGAACGGTTGATTCGGGCGTGATGCTTGCTGACGCTCAATCCATGCGATGGTCTGATCTGCCAAATCTTCGGTGAGGTGATAATCCAGGTTGCCAACGTGTGGAGAAATTGGCGTGGTCTGGTCGTATACAGGCGGTTCCCATTGCGAAGACTCCGCACCGATAATTCCGTAGAACTTGTCGAAGCCAAGGCCTATTGGCCAACGATCGAATGGACCGGCAGGGCTTTGTTCCCACGAAGGCGCGAGGTGCCATTTACCAAACACCGACGTTGCGTAACCCGACATGCGCAACACCTGTGCCATGGTTGCTGCTTCAGGTGGAATCGCACTGTCATAACCAGGAAATGAGTTTGCAATTTCTGTAATACCACCCATGTGTACGGCGTGGTGATTGCGACCGGTGAGCATTGCTGCTCGCGTTGGTGAGCACAGTGCAGTGGTGTGGAATTGGTTGTAACGCAAGCCAATGTTGGCAATGCGATCGAGTGTTGGCGTTGGCACTGGGCCACCAAATGTTCCGAAAGATCCAAACCCAACATCGTCGAGCAAAATCAAAACAATATTCGGAGCGCCTTCAGGGGCATTTTGGCGTGCAAGTTTGCGGGGTGTTGATTGCGCGATGAGACGTTCTGCTTTACCCGCAAACTTCGGGGTTCCTAACGGCAACTTCTTCGCCATTAGGCAATAAGGCCCTTCACATCGAAGCACCGCAATGCGGCAACTGCGCCATCCGCGTTACCTGCAATAGTCACAGATCCATCTGCAAGCGCAACACTCAACGTTGTTGCACCAGAAAGCACGTTTGTCCAGGTGTCAAGAGAAGTCGTCAGTGTTGCATCTGCATTGTCGCCCGAATATGGAACCGCCACAAAGTTACGAACATGCAGTCCTGCGACGTTTCCATCGAGTTCAAACTTCAAGCGAATGTTGGTTTCACCAACGCGTTCAGGAACAAGGAGCACACGCAGAATGTGAACTGCTTTTTCGTAACCGGCACTGAGCAATGTTGGCTTCCGCAAATGCACATTCTTCAAGCGCGCAACATTCGCCGTTCCGTCCAACACTCGCGCACGCGTAATGCACCAGTTGCGAATGTTTGCTGCGCTCGTTCGTTGCGCCACCATCCGTAAAGCCTTGGCCAGCAGCGCACGATCTGCATCTTCCGCACCTTCGCTGCGCACCAACCACGATCCAAGTTCAAGCGCCCAACGCACGTCGTCGCCTGCAAGCGCGTCTGTAACCTGCTTACGCACTGCTTCCCTGCCACCGAACCCGGAAATGAGTTTGGCTGTGCGCTCGCGCGGTGGTGTTGGAAACAAATTCGCTTCATCGCCATCGAAGAATCCGAACAAGCCCGTACGAATTTGGCGAACGTGATGTTCCACCACTCCGTACAGCTCAGACGTCAGGTAATCGCCATCAAAAGTTTCCGGCAGGTCAACCGACTCCCCAATTTCCGTGCTGGTCATACCAGCGTTCGTAGCGCGAACTGTTTGATCCCACATGAATTGAATGGAGTCACGGTATTTAGTGACGCGGGTTGCAATTTCTTGCGCACCAGAAATGTGTGGTCCGTGAGCACCAACAAGATGTTCTGCATTTAGAGACAACAGATGGTCAATACCCTTCAACAAAATTCGTGGGTCTCGATATTCTTCGCCACGAATGGCAAACACGTTAAACAACACTGGCCACACCAAGTTGTTCACGGCAACACCAAGCGATGGAATCCAGTAGGTCACCGAATCATCTGCGTCCGATGGTGCGTGCGTTACTTCGATGTCTAAGCCAGCGACATTGATCTTTGCCGCTGCGCCAAACGTGTGCGTTGGCTCTATGAACCCTGGAGTAAATGGAGCGTGCTTTGGGTTGCGATAAAAGTGGCCCAGGCCAACATTCACACGACCGTCTTCACCATCTTCTGGAAGCTGCATCGCGAATTGCTCCACCAGACCTCGGCCATACGCCGGTGCAATTTCACTCGCGGTGCGGCGACGGTTTTCTGCAATCTTCTCGTGCCCCCAAATAGGCACTGACTTTCCGCCATTTTCGGCAACCACTGCCTTAGTGCCGTCCACGTAGTGAAAGTGGGTGTACATCACCGCAACAATTGGACGCGTCGACACGTTGCGCAATTCAGCAATTGCCTCATTCATTTCTTCAATGGATTCACCCGTATCAATTGCAATAATTCCGTCAGGGGCATCAATAAACGACTGATTCGACAATCCGTTACCAACAAAGCACCACACGCCAGGTCGAACCTCGCAAAAAGTACGGGCTAAACGATGAGACTGCTCAACGTGCAATTCGTGTGCAATTTGCCCCCCTGGAAGAGTTACTGACTTTGACGCATTTGGTTCGAAACTTCGTGTTCGACGCGCCATGAGCAACTCGTATTCTGCGCTTACGCGCCTAGTTTGCGAAAGAAATCTGGAGGCGCAACAACATCGTCACGCGTGAGTTGGTTGACGTGTGACTTACCGAGCCCAAGCAATGCAGAATCAATTCCACCGCGAATTACATCGAGCACGTTCTCTACACCTGCTTGACCATTCGCAGCAAGACCCCACAAATATGCGCGACCGATCATGACGGCGCGAGCACCTAGTGCCATTGCCTTCACCACATCGCTACCGCGACGCACACCACCGTCGAGCAACACATCTATCTGTGAACCAACCGCATCGGCAATTGCAGGAAGTGCACGAATTGGCGCAGGAGTTCCGTCCAAATTGTTTCCACCATGGTTAGAAACCGATAGAGCCGTTGCACCTAAATCGACAACGCGCTTTGCATCGTCAATGCGACTGACACCCTTCACCATGAATGGCCCGCCCCACTGTTGACGCAACCACGCAATGTCTTCCCATGTTGGAAGTGTTGTTTGCATCCATTCGTAATACGCGCCAAAAAATGTTGGAGCATCTTCGCCGGGCTTTTGCATGTTTGGTGCGGTGAGGTCTGGAATGCGACCAGTCTTTGCAAACGACCACAACCACTCGGGCTTCACCAACACTTCAGGTGCAAGCTTGAGCATTGCCTTTAGGTTGATCTTTTCTGGAATCCACGGGCTTCCCCAGTCGCGACCATTCGAGAATGACCAGTCCAGAGTGACAATGAGTCCTGTTGCACCAGCAGCACGCGCGCGTTCCATGCGTTGCACCAATGTGTCTTTGTCGCCACACCAATACATTTGAAACAACGTTTGTGTATTTACTGCTGCAACTTCTTCAACCGACTTACTAGCAAACGAACTGAGTCCCATAGGAATGCCACGGTTTTGAGCAGCGCGCGCAATAGCAACCTCACCTTGCGGGTGCACAGCCTGCACGCCAGTTGGCGAAATGATGACAGGCATTGCAAGTTGCTGACCCATCACATTCACTGCCATGTCGCGCTGACCGGAGAGGCCTGCGA
>CANKVI010000099.1 GCA_947487095.1 Acidimicrobiaceae bacterium
AGCGCAGCGCTGAAAGTGAATTAGCCTGCAAGTACTTCACTTAAACGAACGGAACAACAATGGAAATTCGCATCGGAATTCAGCAATCAGTACGTGAACTCATGGTGGAGATTGACGACGAAAAAGCCCAAGCAAAAGCAAAGGCAGCTGCTGAAGCAGCACTCACCGGCAAGACCGAAGTGTTCTCGTTGGTTGACAATCGTGGCCGCGAAGTAATCGTTGCTTCGGCAAAGCTCGCGTATGTGGAGTTTGGTGCACCGGAAGGCGCACGCAAGCTCGGCTTTGGGAGCTGACGCTGCCACAACTACTTGATCACCGCCTGCTCTTTATTACGGGCAAAGGTGGAGTGGGCAAGACAACATTTGCAAGTGCTCTAGCCAGCTTTGCTGCATCTACTGGCAAGAAGACCTTGATTGTTGAAATGGACGACAAAGGTGCGCTCGCACGTTCGTTGGCCACAACCGAGTTGCAATTTGCCGCTCGCGAAGTTGTGCCGAATTTGTTTGCCATGTCAATGAACACCGAAGATTCACTGCGCGAATACATTCGCTTATTTGTAAGGAACCCACTCGTCAGCACGTTTGGTCCTCTTGCCAAGATTCTGGACTTCGTTGCCAATGCCGCGCCGGGAGTAAAGGAAATTCTTGCGGTTGGCAAACTGTGTTGGGAAGTGCGTGAGCACAACTACGACATTGTGATTGTTGACGCAGAAGCAACTGGTCACATTGTTGCCCAGGTTGATGCGCCCTCAATTCTGTCCAATTTGGTGCAGGTTGGCGTCATTCGTGAGCAGACCAAGTGGATGCAAGAAATTCTGCACGACAGAGCAACTACTGGCGTAGTCATTGTGGCGACACCAGAAGAAATGCCCGTACTTGAAACCATGCAACTTCTCGACACGCTGCAGAGCACAACCAATGTTGGAGTATCAGCTGTCGTGGCAAACCGAGTGCACGACGATGTGGTGCAAGGTGGCGACGTTGCGGTGTTTGATTCGCTTTGGCAAGCCATTCAGTCAAACGCAATGCCAAGTGACAATGCAGAAGCGCTACGTGCACCGATGCAATTGCTTAACGTGGCAACGCAGCGACGCAAAAATGAAGTGGGAAATCTCGAGCAGTTAGTTGCACGTTCGCGTGAAGGCGGAGTGATGTTCATGTCGGTGATGAACATTGATGCTCACGATCATGATGTAGTCACGCGCATGACGCAGGTATTGATGGACGAGTTGCAATGAACTCACTGCGCAACGTGTTGGAATCTGGTCGCCTAGTGGTGGTGACCGGAAGCGGCGGAGTTGGAAAAACAACCATGTCGGCAGCACTTGGTGCGTATGCGGCTTCTCAATTCAACCGCCGTGTGCTTGTGCTCACCGTAGACCCAGCCCGCAGACTTGCCGACGCGCTTGGCTTGGAATCGTTTGGTAACGCCGTAGTGGAAATTGAGTCGTCGGCCCTTGCGCGAAATGGATTGCCACCAGCTGGTCGCATGTTTGCCGCCATGATCGACACGAAAGCAAGCTGGGACGAACTGATTACGCGCTGTGCACCAAATGCCGATGTGCGCGACAAAGTCTTGTCAAACAAGTTGTATCGAAACCTCACGGAACGATTCGTAAATAGTCACGACTACATCGCAATGGAACGGTTATTTGAGGCGCAACAGTCACATGACTATGACCTGGTCATTGTTGACACACCACCTTCGCGCAATGCGCTCGATGTGTTGGATGCACCACGGCGAATGAAAGAGTTCTTTGCGTCGCGCTTGTTGAAGTTGCTTACAACGCAGGCACAATCCCGATTGTTCTCACTTGCTGCGAAGCCGTTCTTCATAGTTGCAGATCGCATTCTTGGCGCACGGTTCCTCAGCGATATCACCGAGTTCTTCACATTGTTCCGCACGATGGAAGTCGGGTTTGTGAAACGTGCAAATGAAGTAGAGGCTGTGTTGAAGCAACACGACACATCATTCATGGTGGTGACCACCCTTGAATCTGCGCCATTGCATGAAGCAGAATTCCTGATTGACGCGTTACGTAAGCGTGGCTTTTCACTCAACACTGTGATTGCTAATCGTGTGACGCCACAGGAACTGGTTTCCCAGGCGCAAGCTGCGTTGAACAAGTTAGAGGCATCCATTCAGGACCCTTCCTTCGTGCAGGCCGTTGTGCAAGCCACTGAGGGCGTTGAGCCAACGGCTGACCAGATTTCTCGAGTGGTCAGCACGATTGCCCGAAAGTCGGCCGAGGCGGTGCGCAAGGGCCAGGCAGAGCTAGCCACGCTTGAAACCCTGCGTACGCGGAGCGCGGACTCACAGGCTGAACTCTGCATTTGCGCAATAAGTGTTGCTGATATTGCTCGCGCTAGCGCACTGGTTGCTCTGGGCGAATCTGTCCACCCTGCATAGGGCAGAATAGTTTCACGCTATGCCGACGCTTGCAGAACTCGCCTACGAACACACCGAATTGGAAACCGATGCGGTGAACCATTTGGGGGCGTTGGTCTCTGAGTGGGGAATGCTCGCGGATTTTTGTTTTGCCGACATGTTGTTGTATTTGCCAATTGGCGAAGACTCATGGTTAATAACTGCTCAGGTTCGCGCGGCAACAGGTCAAACGTTGTATCACCAAGACTACGTAAACACGTGGGCAAGCGATTCCGAAAAGGTATTGCTGAAGCGTTGTTTTGAGAGTGGTGAAATCTCGCAAGGCGAAATATTTGTGCAAGCAATTGGTGGTCCTGCAAACATGCTCACCATTCCTGTGCGTTACGACGGAAAAACCATTGCCGTGTTGTCGCGTGAATGGGTTACCGATAATGCGCGGCGTGCTGGCCAATTGGAATCTACGTATGCCGAAATATTCGGAAAGCTTGCCGAAATGGTTGCGCAAGGTTTATTTCCGTTTGAAGGTCGTCTTGCAGATGCAAGCGTTGCCCCGCGAGTAGGTGACGGAGCAATCGTTTTGGATGCTCAGACGCGTGTTCGATACGCATCGCCAAACGCGGTGTCGGCATTGCACCGAGTTGGTATCAGCACCAACGCCATTGGTCAAACACTTGCCGAATTGGGTGTTGCGGAAAGTGCCGCACGAAATGCGTACGAACGCAAAGAGCCGGTGATTGAAGAAATTGAACAAACTGCAGAAGTCACGCTGTTGACACGCAGCATTCCATTGCTCGTAGAACATGGAGATGCCGTAGATGTCGTTGGTGGAGTATTGCTGCTTCGCGACGTTTCCGAACTACGTCGACGTGACCGCTTGTTGCTCACCAAAGACGCGACCATTCGCGAAATTCACCACCGCGTGAAGAACAACCTGCAGACCATTTCATCGCTATTACGCCTGCAGGCGCGTCGCTTGGAATCGGTAGAAGCGAAAGAAGCTGTTGCCGAATCGGTGCGTCGTATTCGCACCATCGCATTGGTGCACGAAACGTTGTCACGAGAACCAGGCGAAGACATTGCCTTCATCGAAATTGTGCGGCCGCTACTGCGTCTTGTTGAAGAAGGCCTGCAGTCGGCAGACCGCCCTGTGCGGTTTGCAGTGAAAGGTGACGGCGGCCGTATGCCAGCAACTGTTGCCACTCCGCTGTCAGTGGTCATTCTCGAGTTACTGCAAAATGCAGTGGATCACGGATTCCCTGAAGGAAGCGCCGGTGGTTCTGTTCTCGTCACACTTAGCCATGACGACGATGCGTTGTATGTACGCGTGTTGAACAACGGCATAGGACTAAGCCCAACATTTGATTTCTCGAGTGCCACCGGACTTG
>CANKVI010000100.1 GCA_947487095.1 Acidimicrobiaceae bacterium
TCCGCCTAGACGTATGTTTAGAGCGAAGGCGATTTCGGGTCCGCCGCCTGAAGTCGCGTGATACGGGCCCCTTCGGGGGCCCTTGTCATATCTCCGATCAGTTTTATGAGTGCGCCGTCTAGGATTTCGCAGTGGCTCGCGATATTTCAACCAATACGGCAAGTACTCGCGCAGAGCTTGCTGCTTTGGCAAGCACGCTTGAGCAATGCAGAGACCGTATTTCGGCACTTGCAGAAACCCGTGCAATGGCAGTTCGCGACCCGAACAACGCAGACTCTGGCGACGATCTGCTGACTGCTATTTACGAAGCCGAACGTGGACTCAATAGTTCAATTCGTCTAGTCCAGCGCGCCGCAAAACAAGGGCGCTTGTAGTGAATATCTATCCAAGCCGCGAAGAGTTTCAGAAACTTGCTTCCACCAACACGGTGATTCCGGTGTGGACCGAGATGCTTGCCGACGTAGAGACGCCAGTTGCTGCGTACATGAAACTGGTTGGCGATAAGCCGGGGTTCTTGCTTGAGTCGGTAGATCACGGCGAGCGCTGGAGCCGCTATTCATTTGTTGGTCGCGATCCACTTGCAACATTGACTTTGCGTAATGGATCCATCTCTATTGATGGTGCTCTTCCACAAACTGTCAACACACAAGATGGAATGTTGGCAGCGATGGAATCGCTCCTTGCCGTGTACAAGTCTCCACTCTTTCCTGAACTGCCACCGCTGCAGGGTGGGCTCATGGGTTTCTTGGGTTATGACGTGGTGCGTGAGGTTGAGCAGTTGCCAAACGTTCCTCGTGATGATCGCAATCTTCCGGATGCAGTGATGTGCATGATTGGCTCACTTGCTGCGTTTGACCACTGGAAGCAGCGTGTGTACCTGTTGGAAAGTGTTCCTGTTTTTGAGTTGACTGCAGCGCAAATCGATGCTGCTTACGACGAAGCCATCGCGCGAATTCATCGTGCGGTTGCCGACTTAACAAAACCGCTCTCGTATTTGCCTGTTGAGCCGCCAACTGAAGATGACAAGAAGCAACAGTTTGTCGCTCCTGTGAATGGTTCTGATTACCAGCGTTCAGTGGAGTCGGCAAAGGAATACATTCGTGCTGGCGACATCTTCCAGGTGGTGTTGTCGCAGCGATTCGATATTGATCTCGATGCCGAACCATTCGACATGTATCGCGTATTGCGCCAAGTCAACCCAAGCCCGTACATGTATTACGTAAAACATGATGACGTGACCATTGTGGGAAGTTCGCCAGAGCCAATGGTGCAATTGCAGGGTGGGCGAGTAATCAGCCGGCCAATCGCAGGTACGCGCAAGCGAGGTCGAACCGACGAACACGATCGCAAACTCGCATCCGAACTGCGCGAGAACCCAAAGGAGGTCGCCGAGCACGTGATGCTGGTGGACTTGGCGCGTAATGACGTGGGTCGAGTGGCAAAGTTTGGTTCTATGAATGTGGACGAGTTGATGACTCTTGAGCGTTACAGTCACGTGATGCACATGACTTCTCAGGTATCTGGCGATATCCGCGATGGGCTCGGCCCGATCGATGTGTTGCGGGCAACGCTTCCAGCGGGAACGGTGAGTGGTGCGCCAAAGGTGCGCGCGATGGAAATCATTGATGAACTTGAGCTCGTAAAACGAGGGCCGTATGCGGGCGTTGTGGGTTATGTGGACTTCAGTGGCAACCTCGACACGGCAATCGCTATTCGCACCATGTTTATTGGCGCACATGGTGCATCGCTACAGGCCGGAGCGGGGATCGTCGCAGACAGCATTCCTGAAGAGGAGGACCTGGAGTGCTTCAACAAAGCGGCAGCATTATTTGCCGCTGTGCCAGCCGCTCGCCGCATGAGCGCTCAACGCAAAGTGCAAAATTAAGCACATGGCTGCCGACACGTTTTGGGTGCCGTTGCAGCGCGATGTAATTACAGCGACAGGCACAGACGCACGAACCTATTTGCATTCGCAACTGAGTCAAGACGTTGCGGGGATGCGAGTTGGTGAGACTCGTCAATCGCTTTTGCTTCAGCCGACGGGAAAACTTGATGGCATTATTCGCGTGACATGTGTCGAAGGCGAAATGTTTATCTTAGACGTAGAGCCTGGTTGCGGCGACGTGGTGCTTGCTCGCTTGAATCGCTTCAAAATTCGTGTCAAGGTCGAGTTGTCGCTCGGTCGTGAAAGTTGGGTGGCAGTGCGCAATGTTGTATCTCCGATCCCTGGATCCATCCCAGCGTGGCGTTGTGATGGATCAGCCGTAGATCTTCGTGGCGAGAGTGTGGACTCGGGAATTTCGCAAGGTTCACTCGAAGATTACGAGCAGGCACGGATCATTGCCGCATGGCCAACAATGAATGTCGATGTGACGGAATCGTCTATTCCTGCCGAGACAGGAATTACGGACGTTGCTGTGAGTTTTGCAAAAGGTTGTTATCCGGGTCAGGAGTTGGTGGAACGAATGGATTCACGCGGGTCTATCGCACCACGACAATTGAAATACGTAGTACTTGATGCAGGTTACGTGGTTGGTCAAATGGTTGAACATGACGGACAATTTGGCTCAGTCACCTCAATCTGCGGTGTTCATGCCCTTGTTGCTCTTAAGCGCGCATGACTGGACATGCAGAATTAGCTGTCCTACAATCTACGCATAGCCCGACTTGCGGAGCCACAAAGTGGCAGAGCAAGCGATCATCGGGGGAAATTCACCCACATGATTGAGCAAAGGTACACATCTATTTATGTTGTTAGCTGCGGGAAGTAATCGTTCAAATTTTGCAGACGTCACTGTTCCGGATTGGGGCTGGCCGGCACTGATTGCGACCATCGTTGTGCTACTGCTAGTTGATATTTTGGTTTTCCATCGCAGAGCACATGTGATCAAACTGAAAGAAGCGGCGATTGAGTCAATCGTGTGGATCAGCTTTGGTATTGGGTTCATGTTTGTGGTGTGGTGGATGTTCCGAGGACAAGCCGACGGACATAAAGCTGGCATTGAGTACATCAGCGGCTATCTCATTGAAAAGAGTTTGAGCATCGACAATGTGTTTGTCTGGGCGATGATTTTCACACATTTTCAAGTTCCACGACAGTTTCAACACCGCGTTTTGTTCTGGGGAATTTTTGGCGCACTTGTCATGCGGTTCATCTTCATTTTCCTAGGCGTTGCCATAATCGAGCGCTTTGACTACATCTTGATATTTTTTGGAGTCTTCCTGATCTACACCGGCTACGGGGTGCTGCGCCACGGAGACGACGATACAAATCCATCAGATACGAAAACGATGAAGTTGTTTCACAAGTTCGTTCCAACAACCGATGAACTAGACGGCCAGAAACTGTTCACGCGTGTCAATGGCAAACGGTTTGCTACTCCGTTGCTTGCGGTGTTGGTGATTATTGAGATTTCTGACCTCATCTTTGCAGTTGACTCTGTGCCTGCCGTGCTGGCAGTGAGTCACGAACAATTCATAGTCTTCGGCGCAAATGCGTTTGCCATCATGGGACTTCGTGCTTTGTACTTCCTCTTCGCAGACGTTAAAGATCGGTTCCGATACTTGAAGCCAGCAATTTCCGTGCTGCTCATGTACGTAGGTGCCAAAATGTTGGTAGCACACTGGTATCACCTTCCAACCTTGATCTCGCTCGGATTTATCCTGACAGTGATGACGGTTGCCATAGTGGCTTCTGTGATTCACGACCGCAAGCACTATTCTCCACAGGGTGGCAATAGCTGACGAAGATATTGAACG
>CANKVI010000101.1 GCA_947487095.1 Acidimicrobiaceae bacterium
GATTGAATTTCGCTTTCGCTCACGCCAAGCGAACGAACATAGTTAATGACTGATCCATGTGCAGAAACCAAATCATTCAAGATCACGTGCATGGCTTGTGGCTCTGCGGCCAAATACACCGGATTAATCTCGGTCCACCTTGTGGCCATTTCTGGGTAATGCAATTTCGCCCACGAAATAGTTTTTTCAATTGACCGTCTGGTTAAGCCATAGTCACCACAAATAATGTCGTCAGACACTCCAACGGTTGACAAGACAAGCGCAGCGAGTACACCAGTACGATCTTTTCCTGCGGCGCAGTGAAATACAGCAGGCACATTTTCTTGACTACTCAAAATTCGCAACGCGAGTGCAAATTTCTCGGATCCGACTTCTAATAAATCGCGATAACCCCACACCAAGAACTCGACAGGATCATCAATCTGTGGTGTTTCCTGTGAGTCCGACCATGTCGCATCCACGATGGACACATGATGAAAGTCAACCTCAATATCGTCAAGCGGGAAGATCCCTTGTTCCTGTTGCTCACGTTTTGTGCGCAAGTCAATGACTGACTTCAAACCGAACGCCTGCACAATCTCAATGTCTCCTGCACCGCGCAGTCGATGCAACCCATCGGCGCGGAATAGTGTGCGCCACTTCGTGGTTGCCCCACTGGCGGTTGGGTAACCACCGAGGTCTCGAAAGTTGTGCACCTGGTCCATTTGGATCAAGCGGTCGGGGTGGTCGAGCAGGCTGAGTAATTGATCAGATGACATTCCACTGAACCTACCGATTTCCAGCAACGCCAAGGGGACCTGCCGGTTACCAGTTGGTAAACAGATGTCTGAATTGAGTACGGTTTTCATCCATGACAACCAACAATGTTCAACTCGTCGGCGTGTGCGGATCCGGAATCATGGGGGCAGGACTTGCTGAAGTCGTTGCACGCGCCGGAATGGACGTCATTGTTCGCTCGCGCACCCTTGATGGTGCAAAGTCGATGCTTTCCTCAATTGAAAAGAACCTCGACAAACAAGTTGCCAAAGAAAAAATGACCGTTGATCAGCGAAACGAAGTGCTCTCGCACATTCGTATCACCGACTCGCTCAACGATCTTGCATCGTGTGATCTTGTTATCGAGTCAATTGTCGAAGAGCTTGCTCCAAAACAAGCACTGTTCAAAGAACTTGACGCAATCGTGAAGCCGGATGCAATTTTGGCGACGAACACCAGCACGCTCGCAGTTGTGAAAATGGCAGAGGCAACGAATCGCCCAGACAAGGTTTGCGGTATTCACTTCTTCAACCCAGCAGTGCTCATGCCACTCGTTGAAGTGATTCGACCAATTACCGCCAGCGACGAGACCATTGCTCGCGCGAACGCTTTTGTTGCAGCATGCAAGAAAGAACCAGTGCAGGTGCTTGACCGTGCCGGATTCATTGTGAATGCATTGCTCTTTCCGTACCTCAACAACGCGGTCAAAATGCTTGAGGCTGGAACCGCAAACATGGAAGACATTGATACAGCAATGAAGGGTGGCTGCAACTTCCCAATGGGGCCATTCGCACTGCTCGACCTTGTTGGCCTTGATACATCGGTGTCAATCCTTGACGCGTTGTATGCAGAGTTCAAAGACGAAAACTTTGTTCCTGCAAAAACCCTGCGCACATTGTTGGCTGAAGGAAAACTCGGCCGCAAGACAAAGCAAGGATTCTTTAGCTACTAAACCTCATGTGGAACAACACACCGCAGTTACTTGACGAGTGTCGTTGGAAATTTCCACCAGCAAAGGAATGGCCAAGGAGTGATCTCGTTGGTCGCGGTGCAGACCTGCAGCCAGAAACACTGATTCACGCATACATGAATGGCGTGTTTCCCATGTCGTCAGAACTTGCACTCGGTGAAAACGATGTTGCTTGGTGGTCTCCCCTGTTGCGCGGAGTGATTCCTCTCGATGCATTGCGGGTCACACGATCGATGCGCCGCAGCCAACGCAAATTCCATATCAAAATTGATACGTGTTTTGAACGCGTGATGCGTGGTTGCGCTTCTCCTGATCGTCCTGGCGGGTGGATAAACGAGCAATTCATTACTGCATACGTTGAACTGCACAAACTTGGATGGGCACACAGCATTGAAGTGTTTGACGAAAACGAAGTACTCGTTGGCGGCTTATACGGGGTACGTGTTGGCCGACTTTTTGCCGGTGAATCGATGTTTCACCTTGTGCGAGATGCATCGAAAGTGGCATTGATGCACTTGGTTGACATCATGAACCAGGACGGCATGACTCTGCTTGATGTGCAGTGGCTCACCCCACACCTCGAGTCGCTTGGAGCGGTGGAAATTCCGCGCGCCGAGTACCTCCATCGTCTTTCAGTGGCACTTAACCCGTAACCTTTATTTATGGCCAATCGCCGCGACGAACCCTGGTTGATGCGCACCTATTCGGGTCACTCCACCGCTGCAGCATCAAACGAGTTATACCGAATGAACCTGGCAAAAGGCCAAACGGGTTTGTCGATTGCATTCGACCTCCCCACCCAAACGGGTTACGACCCAGACCACATTTTGGCCCGAGGCGAAGTTGGCAAAGTTGGCGTGCCTGTTGCGCACCTCGGACACATGCGCACGTTACTTAATGGAATTCCTCCTGCAGACATGAACACGTCGATGACAATCAATGCGCCAGCCGCTTGGTTGCTTGCCTTGTATGTCGCAAACGCGCAAGAGCAAGGTGCAGTCACCTCGCAACTTCGCGGGACTACTCAAAATGACATCTTGAAGGAATACCTCTCACGAGGAACCTTCATTTTCCCGCCTGCTGCATCACGTCGAATCATCGTTGACATGATCGTGTGGTGCTCGCAGAATGCACCGAAGTGGAACCCGATGAATGTGTGCTCGTACCACTTACAAGAAGTTGGTGCTACTCCTGTTCAAGAAATTGCCTTTTCACTGGCGAACGCAATTGACATTCTTGATGCGGTTCGCGCAAGTGGACAAGTGAGCGACGAGCAGTTCCCGCAAGTATTTGCTTCAATTTCGTTTTTCGTCAATGCCGGCATTCGTTTTGTTGAAGAAGTGTGCAAGATGCGTGCGTTCACCGAACTGTGGGATCGCATTGGCGCCGAGCGATACGGCATAACCGACGAACGTGCTCGCCGTTTCCGCTATGGCGTGCAAGTGAACTCACTCGGTCTCACTGAAGCGCAGCCAGAAAACAATATTCAGCGCATCGTGTTGGAAATGTTGGCAGTCACGCTTTCGAAGTCTGCGCGTGCTCGAAGCGTGCAGTTACCTGCGTGGAACGAAGCACTCGGCCTTCCCCGACCATGGGACCAACAGTGGTCATTACGTATGCAACAAGTGCTGGCATTTGAAACCGACTTGCTCGAACACGAAGACATCTTTAACGGCTCACACGTTATTGAAGCACGCACTGCAGAACTGCGTGACACGGCGTGGAAAGAAATGAACGAAATTGTTGACATGGGCGGCGCATTTGATGCTGTGGATTCGTTAAAGGGTCGCTTAGTTTCGTCAATGGCTGAGCGAACACGCCGCATTGAATCTGGCGAACAAACCGTGGTTGGAGTAAATCGATTTACTGAATCCACCGACTCTCCGCTCAGTGGTGCCGACAACATTTTGAAAGTGGATCATCGCGTTGAACAGCAATTGATTGACGATGTAGCTGCATGGCGTGCAGCACGAAACCAAACATCTGTTGATGCAG
>CANKVI010000102.1 GCA_947487095.1 Acidimicrobiaceae bacterium
TGCACCGCCACAACGCAGATGTTCCAGAAGAAATCATTTCTGGTCTTGCTGAACTTGGCGCATTCGGACTTTCCGTTCCATCTGAATACGGCGGTTTCAGCGAAGGCGGCGACGGCGAATACATGGCGAACTGCATTGCAACTGAAGAGTTGTCGCGCGCATCGCTTGGCATCGGCGGTTCACTCATCACTCGCCCAGAAATTCTCACTCGCGCATTGGTCAACGGTGGAACAGAAGCGCAGAAGCAGGAGTGGTTACCAAAGCTTGCATCCGCAGAAGTGATGGCCGCAGTTGCAGTTACCGAACCTGATTACGGCAGCGACGTTGCCAACCTCACCACGATGGCGATGAAGGGCACAAACGAAGAAGGCGTCGAGGGTTACATCATCAACGGCGTAAAAACATGGTGCACGTTTGCCGCCCGCGCCAACGTGTTGATGTTGCTTGCACGAACCGATCCAGATCGCAGCAAGACACACCGTGGCCTCAGTTTGTTCATCGTTCCAAAACCTCTCGGTGATGCGCATGGGTTCATGTTCAAGCAACCTGGCGGCGGAAAAATGGAAGGCCGCCCAATTGACACCATCGGCTATCGCGGCATGCACAGCTACGAAATTGCAATCGAGAACTGGTTCGTTCCTGCAGACCATTTGATTGGCGAAGAATCAGGTTTGGGTAAAGGCTTTTATTACCAAATGAGCGGTTTCGAAAACGGACGTTTGCAAACAGCAGCACGTGCAGTTGGTGTGATGCAGGCAGCGTATGAATCGGCTGTTGAATACGCCAACAACCGCAAAGCATTTGGCCACAACATTGCCGAATACCAACTCACTCAAGCCAAGCTTGGTCGAATGGCCGTTATCACCCAGGCTTCACGTCAGTTTTCCTACACCGTTGCCAAGTTAATGGGCAAAGGCGAAGGCCAGATGGAAGCCAGCATGGTGAAGGCATATGTATGTAAGGCAGCCGAATGGGTGTCGCGCGAAGCAATGCAAATTCACGGCGGTTTTGGTTATGCCGAGGAGTATTCAGTGAGCCGACTCTTCGTTGACGCTCGTGTGTTGTCAATCTTTGAAGGTGCCGACGAGACGTTGTGCTTGAAAGTGATTGCTCGTCGCTTGGTTGAAGAGTCAACCACTAAATAAACGCGAGTAAATCGTGTAGCGAGCTAATTCGCTCGCAGTCATAACTTGCATGGTCGTTGTACGGGTCTAACAGAATTGGGTGTAGTTCTGCATTGCGCGCACCGACCACGTCGTTCACATACGAATCTCCTATATAAGCAATTCGGTCGTTGCCAATTCCCATGTCGTTCATGACCGCAATTGCATCGCGAAAGATTCCTGGGTGCGGTTTGGCTGTTCCAACGACATGCGAATCAGTAACGATGAGTACTGGCACTCCGGCACCTGTTCCCACCTGGCAAATGCATTGGTTCGCAAGCGTTGCTTCTACTTGCCCACTAGCATTCGACACAACGCCGATTGGTAATCCCTTCAAGTGCAATTGCCACAATGCGGCAGCAGATTCGAGAATTGGGTATCGCCACAAAAATGGCGAAAACATTTTACGCAACTGCTCACTTGCAGCCACTGCAGCAGACCCTGTTATTCCTGCAGCCTCTACATAGGCGTCGCGATACGGATCCCAGCTGAAACCATCGATTGTTTCTTTTGCGGTTTCGCGTGCAACAGTGTCCAAACGCTCCATGCCTGCATAATGCGCACGCATCAAAAGCTCAATTGAACCGTCACCACCATGAGCGCGGACAATTGCGCCTAGCGAAATGGGGTCAGGTAATAAGAAGATGCCGCCGGCATCAAACAGAATTGCGTCGAAACGTTTGGTCACGCTTGTAGTGAACGTTTGCGACCTGCACGCTCGCCACGCGAGATGAACTTCAACGCCATCTTGCGACTGGCTTCGTCAATCATTTCGTTGCCGAACATCACTGCGCCCTTGCCTTCGCCTTCAGTGGCTTCTTTGTAGGCGTCAAGAATTGACCAAGCCTTGTCGAACTGTTCTTGCGTTGGCGAGAACACGTCGTTCAAGACGGTTACTTGGTCTGGGTGCAATGCCCATTTGCCGTCGTAGCCAAGAATGCGTGAACGCATGCTGTATTCGCGAAGCGCATCGCTATCGCGCACGTGCAAGAACGGTCCATCAATTACTTGCAGACCATTTGCACGACCTGCCATCAAGATTTTGTTGTACACGTAATGAAAGTGGTCGCCTGGGTATTCGTCAATCTTCACGCCACCTGTGAGCACTGGCATTTCCATGCTTGCTGCAAAGTCGGCTGGTCCAAAGATGATGGTTTCAAGTCGTGGGCTTGCTGCACAGATTTCTTCAACGTTGATGAGTCCGCGAGCAGTTTCAATTTGCGCTTCAATGCCAATGTGGCCGATTGGCAAACCTGCCGAAATTTCAACTTGGCGAAGCAACATATCGGTTGCCACGATCTGCGCTGCAGATTCAACCTTTGGCAACATGATTTCATCAAGGCGCTCACCCGCGTTGCCAACAACTTCAATGATGTCGAATGCAGTCCACTTGGTGCTCCAGTCGTTCACACGAACGCACAACACCTTGTCGCCCCAGTCGTTGCCACGAATCGCAGCGGCGATCTTTGCGCGTGAAGCTTCTTTTTCCTTCGGAGCTACTGCGTCTTCAAGATCGAGGAACACCATGTCGGCAGGAATTCCTGGACCCTTGCCCAGCATTTTTTCTGACGAGCCTGGAATTGATAGGCATGAACGGCGAGGAAGGTTGCGGGAACGTGCTGACATGGTTTACAGGTTACATCGCACTGCGCACGAGCATCTCGGTCGTAGGGGCACATTCGGCCACTACCGACAGCGAGGCATCCACTATTCCCTGCGGACCTACCACAGCGCGAAGTAGTTCGCGCGGAACAATGTCCACCTCGGTGCGCCATGGCCGTTGCGCATCGAAATTGCGCGACTTCATGGATTCCCAAAGTTCTACTGGTAATCGCGTTCCGCGTCGCGCAGTGACGACTGCAGGTTTTTGCGCAACATATCCGAGTGCAGCAGCACCATGTGAACCAGAGGTCATTAAGAATTCGTCCGGACCACAACCGAGCGCATCAAGCACCACCATGTCGCACATCTCAATTGCGCGTGCTGCATGTTCAATCGACACGCTTTCCGCTTCAACCTGAACACGCTCAAGCGCATTCACTGCACTATCGGCCGATCCGAATGAATCAATAACCAAGACTTTGCAATCGCCACGTTGCACCAATGCTTCAAGTGCAGTTGGACTCCAGCCAACAATGCACACTGTCTGTGCTTCACTCATGTGCGCAAGCAGATGATCAGTCGTTGTGTCTTTGTCGATCTCGGATTCCAGTTCATACAGACGTTCAAACGGGTCAAGTGCAGATAACGCCTGAGCGCACAGCCACCACAATGGCGCACATGTTGGGTGTCGCTCCACAATTCTCCGTGCGGCCAAAACCAAGCCCGCAGGCTCCATATGCAAGCCAAATAGCGCTTGTGCTGTCTCGCTTACCAGTGCCACCGGGTCGGCTCCAGTGGCACGCGCCACATACCGCAAATGCTCAATCGGGTGCATTGTTGAGACGCTAGTGCTCTAACTTGCTACCGTCTCATCCTGTGGCAAACGCACCTTCTCTCGACACCTCACTCAAACCCCTCAACGGCGAAGCTCGCCCATTGCGT
>CANKVI010000103.1 GCA_947487095.1 Acidimicrobiaceae bacterium
GTTGGCCACCACTGATTATTGAAAATCTGCGCCCAGTTTTCGGAAATTTGGGTTCCCCAGTTTGGTGAACCGTATTCAACTCCTGCTCCTAGGAAAGACAAGGTTGCAATTGCGAAAATTGCATAGCCGAGACGCACGGTGAACTCCACGATGATTGGTGGCATTACGTTCGGCAGGATTTCTTTAAACAAAATGTGCGGTGTGCGTTCGGTGCGCAGGCGAGCGGCAGCAACATATTCGAATTCTGCCTCTGCAAGCACTGCAGCACGAACAGTGCGAGCGATATTTGGCGTAAATACGAAAGCAATAATCAACACCGTTAGAGTTGGGGATGAGCCATCAATTGCTGCGATTGCGAGCAGCGCGATAATGATGGCTGGGATTGCTGAAATTGCTTCGAGGAGTCGCATCACAATGATGTCAAACCAGCCCTTGAAGTAGCCGGTGATCAGACCAAGTGAAGCTCCTGCAATAGTTCCGATGATTGTGGCTGCAAACGACATAACCAGAATGAGTCGCGAGCCGACGATGACTCGAGAGAAAACATCTTGTCCATTCGGGTCCGTGCCAAACCAATATGTTCCATTTGGGGCAACGCTTACGAACTCGTAGTTCTGTTCGTCAATGGCAAAGGGAGTAACGAATTTTCCAAAGATGGCACACAAAATCCAAAATCCAAGAATGCTGATGCCAATGATGAATGCTTTGTTGGCGCGAAGAAGAGCCAAGCGCTCTTTGCGAATTTGAAGACGCTCGGCGTTTGACTTGTCAGAGATCTCTGTATTCGTAACGCTCATTCGGAGATCCTTTGGCGAATTCGTGGGTTTAATACTGCAAAGAGAATGTCAGCAATCAACTGGAAAGAAACGATGACCACGCTGGTCAAGATGACACCCGACTGCAGCACGGCGTAGTCGCGTCCACCTACTGCGGCCAACAGCACTGTTCCGAAACCCCGATAGTTGAACACCATTTCAACTGCCACCAAGCCGCCGATGAGGTAGGGGATTTGGCTCGCGACGACCGCGATTGTTGGAAGCATGGCGTTGCGAAGAACGTGCTTCACCACTGCCTTGCGACGGGAGTAGCCCTTCAATACGGCGGTGCGCATGTAATCAGAGTCGAGCGCTTCGATAACGCCAGCACGAGTGATGCGGGCGATGTAACCAAAGAGAACAAGAAGGAGCGCGATTGACGGTAGGAGTAGGTGCCAAATGCTTTGCAGGAATCCGCCATTGCCATCGTCGGGCATTGCGGAGATAGGGAAGACCTGGACCACAACACCAAATAGCAACAGCAAAATAACTGCCCAAACAAACTCGGGAATTACTGCAGCCGACAAACCACCAACCGTGATTGCGCGGTCAATCTTTTTTCCGCGGTACATCGCAGCGAGAATTCCACCAGCAATGCTCAGTGGAACGATCAAAACAAATGCCACACCGGCGAGACGCGCGGAATATCCCAAAGCAGGGATCAGAGTCTCAGACACTGGTCGGGAGGTAGACATTGATACTCCCAAGTCACCCGAGAGTAAATCCTTGATCCAATTAAACAACTGCGTAAGTAAAGGCTTGTCCAAGCCGTACAACGTGTTGAATGCGGCAACGTCTTCTGGTGATGCTTGACGTCCGAGGCTTTGACGCGCAACGTCTCCAGGGAGAATGCGAGTCATAAAAAATACAATGACCGCTGCCAGTCCCACCGTCAGTACGGATAGGCCTAAGCGCTTGGCAAGAAACGATTTCATGAAATTAAAACTCTACTCATCTCGGTATGGGAAATAAAAAACCCCCAGCGCACCGAAGCACGCTGGGGGTTTATTAATTGTTTAATTGGCGATTATGCCAACTTCACGTCCTTCGCAATGATTTGACCCATTCCGTTTACCTGGAAGCCACTAACACCCTTGCGAGCGCAGTAGATCAAGTTCGAGGTGTAAGCCAAAATGTACGGTGACATTTCAAGCGAACGCTCTTGGATCTTCTTGCTAGCAACCTTCTGCTTGGCAGGGTTTGGTGCTGCAATGTATTCATCAATTGCTGCATCCAATACATCGTCCCACAATTGAGCTCCCGACCAGTCTGCGGTCGACTTCCACTCACGTGTGAGGTATTGGTCTGGAACGCCACGGCCGGCCCAGTCAACGATTCCAAGGTTCGAAGCCAACCACGAGTTGTTGTCGTATTCGAATACTTTGCCCTTGGCCGATGGGTAAGGGTTGTAGGTGTAGTACACCGCACCACCACCGTCGGATCCGTCAATCTTGAGCGTGACTTTGATGCCAATCTTGGCAAACGAGTTCTTGATCAAGTTTGCGTACTTGTTGATGTCGTCGCGTGCCCATGTTGAAAGTTCTACGGAGAATCCGTTTGGAACGCCCGCAGCCTTCATGAGTGCTTTTGCTGCAGCAATGTCTTGCTTACGCTGTGGCACTGACTTGTCTGCTGCTGGGTAAGGATCCATCACGCTGTCGTTACCAACAACGCCGCCGATTCCCTTCATTACACCCTTTACATAACCAACGCGGTCAATGGTGAGTGCTGCTGCTTGACGAACACGCTTGTCCTTGAATGGACCGAAGTTGCAACGCATGTGTACGTGTGCGAAACCGGCACCAGCCTTGGTGGTCAAGACGTTGAACTTGCTCTTGTCGAGTGACAAAGCATCTGCTGCTTCCATTGCTGCAACTGCATCAAGCTTTCCGGTCTTGAGTGCTGGCAACGCGGTTGCTGCTGATACGTACTGAATCAATTCGAGCTTGTCGATGCCAGGATTGAATGTGGTGTCCCAGTAGTACGGGTTCTTTACGAACACGGTCTTTTCAAACTCGGTGTAGCTCTCCATCTTCCAAGGGCCAGCTGAGATCATGTCTTTTGTCCATGCTGCTCCGCCGTTTGCGCCGTTCTTGATGATGCACATTCCGTATGACACTGATGACACGGTGTATGGGAAGTTACCCGATGCGGTCAACAAGTCGAAACGAAGTGTCTCGTTGTCTACTTTGACAATTCCGTTTGCATCAATGATGCCCGTGAAGTTGCCCTTTGAACGTGATGGGTTAGCAGTGAACACCGACTTGTAGGTGTAGACGATGTCGTCAACCGTGAGTGGGGTTCCGTCGTTGAACTTCACGCCCTTGCGAATCTTGAAGGTCCAAGTCTTTGCACCATTTGAAGACTTCCAGCTGGTTGCGAGGCGTGGCTCAAGTGAACCGTCTTGCTTCTGGAAGCAGAGCCATTCACCAACCTGCGAAAGAATGAACAAACTTCCGTCTGAAGTTTCCCATGGAGCTGCAGGGTGTACTTGCTTACCCGTTGCAACGCGAAGTGTCTTTGCAGTTGCTGCACTGGCTGAGCCTGCACCAACAATGCCAGCAACTGGCAATGCAGCACCGGCTGCAGTTGCTGCTGCACCCTGAATGAAATGACGACGCGAGACACCAGTCTTCGCAACGCCATTTGTTGTTTCGTCAATAATTGTCATTTATTCCCCCATAGGTAGATGGACTTACGCTCCAGAAAATACGTTCCTGAAGTTGGGTAAACAATAGGCAAACACTCTGG
>CANKVI010000104.1 GCA_947487095.1 Acidimicrobiaceae bacterium
AGTTCTGCACGTCGGCATGAACATGTTTTTACTTTTTCAACTAAGCCGAATGCTTGAACCAACGCTGGGTTCTGTGAAATTTACGCTCGTCTATTTCGCTTCCTTGTTTGGAGGTGCTGCTGGCGCGCTCATTTTGAGTCCAAACGCGTTAACGGGCGGCGCATCGGGAGCTGTGTTTGGCATGATGGCTGCTGCGATTGTTGGCATGCGTCAACGTGGAGTGAACCCACTGCAGACCGGTCTCGGTCTCACCTTTGTCATCAATATTGTCCTCACACTTGCCATCCCAAATATCTCCGTGGGCGGCCATTTTGGTGGCGCACTTGCGGGAGCAGCGTGTGGAGTGTTTGTCCTGGCTCCTGCCCAATGGCGCCTTCCTCGTTGGACCGAATTTGTGATGCCAATAGCAATTGGTGTTGTAGCGACTGTCATTGCTGTTACACCCTCGCTATAAGTTCACTGCACTTCTCTCATCGTTATTCATCTGCGATTTCTTCGCGCCAGATACTGGAGGAACTGTGCTGAATCTCATCAGTGCACCACTTTCGCTCCCCCGAGCCCATCTCGACCCCATCATCTCTTCGCAAGACATGCTTGCTGTCATATCGCTCGCTATTCGACGACCTTTGTGCAACGAGGTGATCTCCATCCTTATGGATGATGAGCAGCGCGGCATTGGGTTGCTGTCATTTGACGAACCATCTACGCCTGCTTCACTCATTCATCAACTCATTGGTTTGTGCAGCACCACAGCAATTGCTTCATCGGTTGTGATCGCAAGTGTTCGCCCACGCGAATTATGGAAAGCAGATGATCAAGTTCAGTTGAATTTCATGCGCCAACAATTTACGAATGCGGGCATCACCATGCGCGAATGGATCGTGATCAGCACAGGTGCCGTCAGGTTTGTGCAGCAGTGACCGAAGTCAGTGGCAACCACAGCCCGAGCCGCAGCCACCGGCTGGGCGTGGTGCTGCTTTTTGTGGTGCCGATGCGCCACCAACTGACGCAAACACACTGAGCAACCGAACTGCATTGCCGTGACCTTCTGGGCATGTTGCAGGCATGTCAGCTTCCGACATTGATCGGCGCTCTTCAAACACTGAGTCACAACTCTTGCAACGGAACTCATAGGTAGGCATGGCTCTAGTGTATTGACTGTGAGTAAATCGATGCCTCTTCAGACCAGGCCTGCAACCACTAAGCCCATTACCGAGGAAGTGCTTGAAACCGGCGAGCCGAGCATGGCTCATATTGTGAAAACCGAGCCCGGTGAAGATGCTGCATCAAAAGTGCTTGAGGCCCGCATTTACGGAACACCGCTTGAAGCCCTGTGTGGTCATGTGTGGATACCTTCGCGCGACCCTAAGCAGTTGCCGTTGTGCGATAAGTGCAAAGACATTTACGAGACGTATCGCATGTTTAACGATGGACTCAACGAACGCCCTTCGGAATAACTAACGAAAGTTACGCGCCGCCACTTTCGCCGCAACGTGCAGTGGCGCAATATGTTCGGCAACGACATTGATGACTCCGCCATCGCCAACTTCTAATCTGCCGCGAACAAGCAACGCACCCGCACCTCGCGCAACTTTGCGATAGCGAGCCCAACACCCAACCGAACAAACCACATTGATGTGCCCCGTTTCGTCTTCCAAGTTGATGAACGTGATGCCTTGCGCGGTCATTGGTCGCTGACGATGCGTCACCGTTCCGGCAACCAATACTTTTTCGTCGCCTCGCGCACCACGTTGCGGAAGTTGCATTGCAGTGGCAACACCCATGCGCTCAAGTTCAATGCGCAAGAACTCGGTGGGGTGACCGCTTGTTGAAACGCCAGTAGCCCACAAGTCGGCGATGGCTTCTTCCATTGGTTGCATACCAGGCAAATACGGCGCCTCAACACCAGTAGTGACTCCATCGAGCGTTCCTGGACGCGACTGAATAACCGCACCGGCACTCCACAGCGCGTCGCGACGTTGTTGACCAAAACTTTCGTTGAACACACCGGCAGTAGCAAGTGCTTCAAGTTGGGCGATGTGCAATTGCGGAACCTTACGCACCACATCTTCCATGCTGGTATACGGCCTGTTGTCGGCAATGGCTTGCGCAACAACATCACTCATGCCACGCACAGAATTGATTCCCATTCGCAAAGACAAGCCACCCGTTGACTTCGCATTGTGTTCAAGCGTTGCACCCGCGCACGATGCGTTGATGTCGGGAGAGTTCACCACTACCCCGTGTCGTTTTGCATCCTGCACCAATGAATGAGGCGACCAAAACCCCATCGGTTGCGCATTCAGTAGTGACGCATAAAACGCTGCTGGTTCATGCAGTTTGATCCATGCCGACGAATACACCAAGTACGCAAAACTCACCGAGTGACTTTCGGGAAATCCATAACTAGCAAATGCCGCCATCTTGGTAAATATTTGGTCGGCAACATCGCCACGAATTCCGCGCTCTGCCATTCCGGCATAAAAGCGATCACTGAGTTGTTGCATTCGTAACTGCGACCGCTTCGAACCCATGGCCTGGCGCAACTGATCTGCTTCACCCGGACTGAAACCCGCAATATCAATTGCCATTTGCATGAGTTGTTCTTGGAACAGTGGCACACCAAGTGTTTTTCCCAAACTGTTTTCAAGCAACGGATGCAAGTACGTAATTGGCTCTTGTCCATTTCGACGGCGAATGTAGGGATGCACCGAGCCACCCTGAATAGGACCCGGTCGAATAAGTGCAACCTCCACCACAAGGTCGTAAAACCTGCGTGGCTTCAAGCGTGGAAGCGTGGCCATTTGTGCGCGCGATTCAATTTGAAACACGCCCACCGTGTCGGCGCGACACAACATGGCGTACACCTCGTCTTCTTGCGGAATGGTGGCTAGGTCTACATGCACCCCACGAAACTGCGCAATGAAGTCGACTGCGTTATGTAACGCCGACAACATGCCAAGACCCAACAGATCGAACTTCACTAAGCCAGCAGCAGCGCAATCGTCTTTGTCCCACTGCAATACGCTGCGGCCTTCCATGCGACCCCACTCCACTGGGCACACTTCGGTAACTGGGCGATCGCACATGACCATGCCACCCGAATGAATACCCAAGTGTCGTGGCGCATCTTGTACCTGTTCGGCAAGTTGCAACACCTGCGTAGGAATGCTGTGATCACCACCATTCACTGTGACGCCAATGGCACCCCACGCATCCACCTGTTTGCTCCACGCATCTTGTTGGCCTGGCGCAAAGCCAAGAGCGCGCGCCATGTCGCGCACTGCAGACTTCGCTCGATACGTAATGACGTTGGCAACTTGTGCAGCATGATGACGGCCATGTCGTTGATACACGTACTGAATGACTTCTTCGCGCCGGCCGCTTTCAATATCAA
>CANKVI010000105.1 GCA_947487095.1 Acidimicrobiaceae bacterium
CCAACGCCCGCTTCACCCTCAAGGAGCAACGGTCGCTTCAACGTGAGCGCCAAGTACACGGCGGTGGTGAGGCCTTCTTCGGCAAGGTAGTTCTGATCGGCGAGTGCCGCTCGAACTTGCTCTATCGAAGTGAATCCTGCTTGCGCCATGCGTTCAGGCTAGGGGCAAAGGGATTATGAATCGAAGCCAAGGCCCAATCGATCGAGGCTGCGGAGCCAGAGGTTTCGTTTTCCCGTCTTGTCTTCACGGTTCAGTGCCCAACGAGTGGTCTGAATGCCAATGAATCGGAATGGCTCGGGAGGAAATGGCAATGGTTTGCTACGCACAAACTGTGTTTGCGTTGCTGGAGTTTTGCGACCGTCAATCATGTCGAGCATGACTTCGGCGCCGAATCGAGAACTGGCAACGCCTAAGCCGGTGTAGCCAATTGCATAGGCAACACGGTCGCGCATGGCTTGGCCCCAAAACACGCTGTAACGGCTGCACGTATCGATGGCACCGCCCCAAACATGTGAAAAGCGAACGCCTTCTAGTTGAGGAAACGTTTCAAAGAAGTGTTGTGAAAGTTTTGCCCACGTTTCTGGACGTGATTCAAGTTCGGCATTTACTTTTCCACCGAAGAAATACACCGCGTCGTATCCGCCCCACAAAATTCTGTTGTCTGCGGTGAGTCGGTAGTAATGGAACTGGTTTGAAATGTCAGAGAGACCCTGACGATTCTTCCAGCCGATGCTTTCTAACTGTTGCGGTGTGAGCGGCTCTGTGGTCAGGCAGTAGTCGTACACGGGCGCAATGTAGTTGTGCATGCGACGCAACAATGGTTTAAACGCATTTGTTGCCAGCGCCACCCGCTTTGCATTTACTTTTGACAGTGGAGTTTCCACAACAATTCCACCAGGCGAATAGTCAAGACCAACAGCTTTTGTGTCTTCATAAATGCGCACGCCAAGTTGTTCGGCAGCGCGCTTTAAACCCCAAGCAAGTCGCGCAGGGTCGACAAGTGCTGCTGTGTCTTTGCACCACATGCCACCGGTAAAAATTGGCGATGCAACTTCTTTGCGCACGGCAGATTCATCAAGCCATTCCACTTTGTGGCCAATCTCTCGCAACTGGTCGTAGTCGTCTTTCAACTCGTCTAGGTATGTTGCCGAATGTCGCGTGCTGGCAATTTCAATCACACCATTGCGTTCGAAGTCGCAGTCAATGTTGTAGCGCTTAATTGCCGCTTCAATTTCGTTGAGGTTCTCGAGTCCTAAGTCTTCAAGCAAACCAACTTCGTCGGGGAAGCGTTGCTGTGCGTTGGCAATGCCATGCGTGAGGCTGGAGTCCATGAACCCGCCATTGCGACCGCTTGCTGCAGACCCAATTTCATGTGCTTCAATCAGCACTACGTCGCGGTCTGGGTCACGCTCCTTGGCCAATATCGCAGTCCACAGCCCCGTGTAACCGCCGCCCACAATGCACAGGTCGCACGTTTCAGCGTGCACCAACATGGGGTTCGAATCTGGTTCGTCTGCATCGTCAAACCAATACGGAAACGAATCGGCGTCCGCAATTGCGTCTAAAAAACGCTCGTCTTGTTGATACCCACCCATGGGTTTCTCACCACCTAACAGGGTCAACAGTAGCAGTGCGGCAAGTATTGTTTCCCGCATGGATCTTGGTATTTCGCAACGTACGGCGGCAGTAGCGGCGGCCTCGGCCGGGCTGGGTTTTGCCAGTGCTCAAGCACTTGCAAACGAGGGGGTGCGCGTCGTTATTTGCAGTCGCGATGCAGATCGCGTTGCCGATGCAGCGAAGAAGATCGGTAATGGATGTGTGGGAATTGTTGGTGACGTTTCAACTACAGAAGGCGCACTTGCATTCATTCGTGAAGCGAAATCAATTCTTGGCGACATTGACATCGTGATTGCTAACGGCGGTGGACCACCTGCGGGAAATTTTGCATCAACCGATCTTGATTTGTATCCAGCAGCAATTGAACGCAGCATGTTGGCAACTGTTGCCATGTGCAAAGAAGTCATTCCTCGCATGCAAGAGCGCGGTTGGGGCCGCATCGTGGCGATTACCAGCACAGCAGTTCGTCAGCCGTTTGCGAATCTCATTTTGTCCAGCACAGCGCGCGCAGGCCTGACTGCATTTTTGAAAACTGTTGCTACTGAAGTTGCATCAAATGGCATCACCGTAAACACGGTGCAGCCTGGCACTCATGCCACCGATCGCATTAAGCAGTTGTACGGGTCAATGGAAGGCGCAGCAGAGGGAATTCCTGCTGGCGTAGTTGGAGACCCAAAAGATTTCGGAAGCGTTGTTGCGTTTCTGTGCAGTGAGCAAGCCAAATTTGTCACCGGCACTCATTTGCAAGTTGATGGTGGCTCGTACCCGGGGTTGATCTAATGCTTCAACATGTTGTTGCGCTGACGTGGAACGAATCAGTTCCAGAAGACTATGCAGAAGTGGTGAACAAAGCTCTACTCGACATGGCAAAAACCATTCCTTCGGTACGCAGTTATCGCTGTGGAGCCGATTTAGGAGTGAGCTCGCATGCCAATGCCGATTATCTCATCGTTGCCGAGTTTGACGACGTAGCGGGGTGGCAAGAGTATGACCAAAACGCATTGCACAACGAAGTTCGAGTGAGGTACTTTGCGCCTTACGTTGCGTCACGCGCTGCCGCACAAATCACTTTCTAGACACAAACACGCGAGTGTTAATTAGTTGATTCTTCAAGTGCTCGCCGTACCAACACCTTGGCCAGGTGCGCGCGGTAATCGCTCGAAGCGTTTAAGTCACTCTGTGGTTCTGCCTCGGCTGCTGCAAGTTCTGCTGCTTCAGCAATAGAAGCACCGCTTGCAAGTGCCGCACTAACACTGGTAGCAAGAATTGGAGTTGAACCCATGTTGACCAATGCAACGCCAGAGTCTTTTCCGTTGCGCCAAGCAGCAACGCCAACAATTGCCCAGTCCTGTGCGCGACGGTTGAACTTCTGGAAACTCCAGCCACCTGTGGTTTTTGGAACACGAATTTCAACGAGCAATTCATCTGGCGCAAGTGCGCTTTCAAGGAATCCTTTATAGAAATCTTTTGCTGCAATTTCACGCTGACCATTTGGTCCTTGAACAACATACGTGGCACCAAGTGCAAGCGTGGTTGCTGGAAGGTCGCTTGCAGAGTCGGCATGGGCGAGTGAGCCACCAATAGTTCCACGGTGACGAACCTGAGCATCGCCAACATGGCTTGCTGCATGTGCGAGTAGCGGTACGTGTTGAATCACGATGTCGGACTTTTCAACATCCATGTGGCGGGTAAGAGCACCAATGGCAATGTGGTTTCCGGCATCTTTGATGTAGG
>CANKVI010000106.1 GCA_947487095.1 Acidimicrobiaceae bacterium
ACCGCCGAGTGACCACACATTCAGTACGTCAACATCCAATTGCAAGTTTCTTGTTTGTGCCGTTCAACCTTGGTTGGCACATTGCTCATCACACAGACGCTGGAATTCCATTTCGTTCCTTGCCGAAATATCACGCCGAATTGCGCAAGTCGGGTTACGTCAATGATGTCTACGAATACCCCAATTACCGTGCCATCTGGCGAGCCCTTCGCGCTGCCTAAAGCCTGGCTTAATTTCCACTACGTCCGTAGTGCTAATTACTCAAGCCCTGAATACACTTGAGCCCGTGACCGAACTGTTCAGGGTTGAAAACCTCCACGCCAAGCCGGTGGAAGGCGAAGCAGAGATTCTCCGCGGCCTCTCCATCACCGTAAATGAGGGCGAAGTCCACGCCATTATGGGCCCAAACGGCTCTGGTAAATCCACCCTTGCCAACACCTTGCTCGCTTCTCCTGAGTACGAATTGGTGTCAGGGAAAATCTTTTTCCATGGCGAAGAGATAACCGAATGGCCAACCGATGCTCGAGCCAAGGCCGGCATCTTTTTGGGTTTCCAGTACCCGCAAGAAATTGCTGGCGTGTCAGTCATTCAATTCCTTCGTCAGGCACTCTCGGCACGCAAAGGCATTGATCTTTCCGTGCTTGAGTTGCGACTGTCTGCAATGTCGTGGATGAAGCGACTTGGCATGGACTCAACGTTCGTCGATCGTTACCTCAACGAAGGTTTCTCGGGTGGCGAAAAGAAGCGCAACGAAATTATGCAGATGGCAATTCTTGAACCAGAAGTCGCCATTCTGGACGAGACCGACTCTGGTCTCGACATTGACGCATTGCGCATTGTTGCTGCTGGCATTCGTGAAGTTCGCAAGGAACGCCCGAAGATGGGCATCGTGTTGATCACCCACTACCAACGTTTGCTCGATGAGTTGCAGCCAGACTTCGTGCACATCATGGTTGATGGTCGCATTGTGAAATCAGGTGGAATGGAAATTGCCGAGGAGCTCGAGAAATCTGGCTACGAGGCGTACAAGGACTAACTGCTGCCATGTCACTAGACGTCGCATCCATTCGCCAAGACTTCCCTGTCTTGCATCGACTGATCAATGACAAACCGCTTGTCTATCTAGACAGTGCCAACACGTCGCAAAAGCCACAAGTTGTTATTGATGCGCTCGCCAACTTTATGTCAAATGGCTACGCGCCAATTAATCGCAGCGCGTATCAACTTGCAGCCGAAGCAACCGATTTGTTTGAAGGAACTCGCACATCGTTAGCCAAGTTCATCAACGCACCAAAAACACACGAAGTGATTTTCACCAAGAACGCAACCGAAGCATTGAACCTGGTGATTATGTCGTGGGGTCGCGCAAACATGAAAGCCGGCGACACCGTGCTGCTTACGCACATGGAACACCACGCCAACATCGTGCCGTGGCACATGCTGGTGGCAGAACGCGGAATTCAATTGCGTTGGGTCCCGCTCACTTCAGACGGCCAACTCGATTTATCAAACCTTGATTCGTTGTTGCAAGGCGTAAAAGTGTTTTCGTTTACGTCAATGTCAAATGTTCTAGGAACCATTAACCCTGTACAGCAACTGTGCGCCGCAGCTCACAAAGCAGGAGCGCTAGCCATCGTCGACGGCTGCCAATCCGTTCCGCATCAGCCAACCGACGTTCAAGCATGGGACGCAGACTTCGTTACCTTTAGCTCGCACAAAATGTGTGGACCTTCTGGTGTTGGTGTGTTGTGGGGTCGCGAAGCACTTCTTGAAGCACTCCCTCCATTTCTTGGTGGAGGCAACATGATTGCCGACGTTCGCCTAGATGGTTTCACCACTGCCGAGTTGCCAGCAAAGTTTGAAGCTGGTACTCCTGCAATTGCAGAAGTCATTGCACTAGGTGCTGCAGTGAAATACCTCGAGGGTCTCGGCATGGCAAACATTCGTCGCCATGAAATTGAAATGAGCACTTATGTGCTGAACTCGCTCACCGATCGTTTCGGCGATGACATCACCATTCACGGTCCAACCAACCCTGAACTACGCGGAGCAACATTTTCATTTGCTTTCCGCGGCATTCACCCACACGACCTCAGCCAGGTTCTTGATCAATCAAATGTATGCGTGCGCGCTGGACACCACTGCGCCAAGCCGCTGATGCGAATTCTGGGAGCCAATGCCACTGCGCGTGCAAGCTTCTACCTGTACAACACCCATCAAGAGGCCGACATGTTGGCCGACGCGCTCGACAGTGCGTCAGATATCTTCTGAGTAGACCAAGGAGCGAACATGGCCGGACTTGAAGACCTCTACCGAGAAATCATCCTTGATCACTACCGCACGCCCCGCAACCGCGGCGAACTTGATGCACCAGCAGTAAGCGCTGAAGGTCATAACCCACTGTGCGGAGACGAGATTCGCATTTTCGTCGATGTTCAAAACGGCATCGTCACCGATGTTCGCTTTAACGGTTCTGGTTGCTCAATTAGTCAAAGCTCTGCATCCATGATGACTTCGGCCATTAAGGGCAAGCCTGTCGAACAGGTGAAAGCAATCGTGAAGAAGTTCAAGTCCATGATGACCGTTGATGAAGACGAGTCACCAGTTGATGACTCGCTCAACCTTGGTGACTTAGAAGCACTTCAAGGTGTCGTCAAGTTTCCTGTGCGCATCAAGTGCGCAACGCTTGGTTGGAACACATTGCTCGATGCGTTGACCACTGCTGGTCAATAGCGTCAATTAGCTAACAAGGTTTGGTGCGGTTTTACCCGCAAGCACTGCAAGCGAATTTGTGGCCGCAGTAGTTGCCATCGCGGTTCGCGTTTCAACAGTTGCCGAACCCAAATGCGGAATGAGCACCGCATTGTCTAGCCCAAGCAAACCTTCGTGCACCTTTGGCTCGTGCTCAAACACATCAAGCCCTGCTCCGGCAATTGCATTGTTACGCAATGCGTCCACCAATGCCGCCTCATCAACAACTGGGCCGCGTGCGGTGTTAATGAGGTACGCGGACTTCTTCATTTTGCCAATGGTTTCGGCGTTCATGAGGTGATGCGTCTCTGGTGAGTACGGGCAGTGCAGAGAAACCACATCGCTCGTTGCCAACAACTCGTCCATCGACATGTGTTTGGCATCAAGTTCCTTTGTTGTTGCGGCATCGAGCGGAGTTCGCTTGGTGTACGCAATGGTCATACCGAACGCTTTCGCGCGACGCGCAACCGCTGCACCAATTAAGCCCATGCCAACAATGCCAAGTTGGCTTCCCTGAATACCGGAACCCAGCATGTAAAACATTCCCCACTGCCATGGCTCTTGCTTTCGGATAACGCGCTCGCCTT
>CANKVI010000107.1 GCA_947487095.1 Acidimicrobiaceae bacterium
TGGAATGCCATCGTGTTGCAGCTTCACCAGAGCACACGGTTTCATATGGCATGCGGTGGCATGGCGAGAAACCTGCAGTCTTGTGGGAGACAAGCGGACCATTTGGTTTGCGTCTTGACGCTGGAGCTACCGATGAGTCGTGGCATTCGGTAGCGGCAACTGGCGATGCACTGTTGGCAGGGTTTGTTGCACAGTGACCACACTGCCAACGATTGACCTCGAGCGCGAACTACTGCTCACGGGTAAATCGTGCGTCATTGGTTTGGATGAAGTTGGCAAAGGTGCGTGGGCAGGTCCGCTGGTTATCGGCGCAGCAGTACTCACTCGCGAAGTAATCGATGCGCAGAATGCTCCCGAGTTAATGGGCGGAGCGCGAGACTCAAAGCAGTTGTCGGAAACTAAGCGCGAAGCCATGTTTGATCATGTTGCCGCCACGTGTAAAACCTGGGCGGTTGGTGCGGCGACGCATGAAGAATGCGATCGCTTGGGAATGAATAAGGCGCAAAAGCTGGCCACAAAACGTGCACTCGAACAACTGGGAAAAGTTGTGGACTTAAAAACCGCAGCAGCGGTCATTGACGGCAAATGGGATTTCGTTTCACCGTTAGTTGGTCATGTAGTTGCGCACGTGAAAGCAGATGCGTCGTGTCTGTCGGTTTCTGCTGCTTCGGTGTTGGCGAAAGTTTCACGAGACCGATTGATGCGCGAATACGCGTTGGATTACCCAATGTGGAGTTTCGACACGAACAAGGGTTATCCGTGCCCAAAACATCGCGTGGCGCTTCAGGGGTATGGCCCAAGTGCCATTCATCGAGTGTCGTGGGCGTTTATGGAGAATTACGTGCCGTGGCTAGAAGCGGTGTCGTCGCCAGACATGTTGCCGGGGTTCCAGGCTTCGTGAACTTCGCGTAATGCGGGCGAGAGTCGCTGGAGGTGCCGCTTGCTAATTGCAGGCAAGTAACAGCGCACTGCCAGACCGCCCTGGTGAGGCTGCATTGCTCCGAAATACAAGCAACGCTGCAACGAGCGTGTGAACGAATTATTGGGACTCTGCGTGAAGCTGAGGCCGATGTCGTTTGCAGTGGCGGCGCAGTCCAATTCGTACCCCGCGGGAAACGTTTCGAAGCCCATCGCAATGCGGCGCAAGATCCATAACGCGCTTGGCCCCAGTACGGGCAACCAATACAGCTCGACATAGCGAGAAAACAGCGATGCGCCAGCAGCGTCGACCACGGGGTCAACCCAGGGCACAACCACGATGGTGGTTTGGGTGAGCAGTTCAGGTGATTTGTTCATTGGTCCGATGTGTGCGCCACCACCACGCCGTGGCACGATTTGTGCGTAACTCAGTTGCGCTTTCTATGAACGATCTCACACCACTTATCGAGCGCGCTCGCGACTTGTTGCGTGCAGCACAACGCATCACCGCATTTACTGGTGCAGGTATTTCAACCGACTCCGGCATTCCCGATTTTCGCGGACCGAATGGCTTGTGGACGAAGAATCCACTCGCCGAAAAAACCTCAACATTGAGTTACTACTTGAATGACCCAGAAGTGAGAAAAATTGCGTGGCAAAACCGAGCGCGCAATTTAGCTTGGACAGCCGAACCAAACATCGGGCATAAATCGCTAGTGCAACTACAACAGCGTGGAGTGTTGCGCGCAGTGGCTACACAAAACGTTGATGGACTGCATCAAAAGGCAGGAAATCACCCCGAAATCGTGCACGAATTGCACGGCACTATGCATGTTGCAGTGTGTTGGGACTGCAAAGACACACATCCCATGCGCGCAGCAGTGGAGCGTGTGCTTGCAGGCGACTCTGACCCGAAGTGTTTGCTTTGCGGTGGCATTTTGAAAAGCGACACCATCTTGTTTGAAGAATCGTTGAAGCAACATGTCATTGAAGCAGCGTTGCTCGCTGCAGACGAGTGCGACGTGTTGCTCGTAGTGGGGTCGTCGTTGCGCGTGTACCCAGCGGCAAACATCGTTCCGCGTGCCAAGGCCAACGGGGCACACGTCATCATTGTGAATGGCCAGCCAACCGATATGGATCGCTATGCCGACATCGTGATTAATGACGACATTGGCACGGTGCTTCCGCAAATCGTTGAATAGTCACGGCCGCGTGAATTCCTGACTGAATTGGTAGGGTATTAAACGGAGGTTCCCCCATGGCCGGTTTCCGCGACCTACTTGCGCAAGCAAAATCACAAATCATCGAAATTGATACGAACGAGGCTGCTGCACGTATTGCCACTGGTGGAGTGATTGTTCTCGACGTTCGCGAACCAGACGAATACGAACAAGGTGCATTGCCAGACGCGTTGCACATTCCGCGCGGACATCTTGAAGCACAAATTGAAGGTCGCATTGTTGAAAAGACTGCGCCGGTTTTGGTGTATTGCGCAGGCGGTGTTCGCAGCGCATTTGCCACAAAAACATTGCACGAACTTGGCTATACCAATGTTGTCTCTGTTGCAGGCGGTTTTGGAAAATGGAAAGACGAAGGTCGCCCATGGCGCACGCCTGCTGTGCTTACCGCAGAGCAGCGCAATCGTTACCAACGCCACATTTTGTTGCCTGAAGTTGGGGTAGAGGGCCAGTCAAAGCTGTTGTCAAGCAAAGTGTTGTTGCTTGGCGCAGGCGGTCTTGGTTCGCCAGCAGCGTTGTATTTGGCTGCAGCCGGAGTTGGCACCATCGGCATTGTCGACATGGACGAAGTAGATGCATCTAACTTGCAGCGCCAAATTTTGCACAACATTGATCGCATCGGTGACCGCAAAGTTGAATCGGCGAAAAAGACCCTGCAACTGCTGAACCCAGATGTGAAAGTAATTGCTTACGACACTCGTTTAGAAGCAAGCAACATCATGGACATCATTGCTGGCTACGACGTCATCGTGGACGGCGCAGATAACTTCCCAAGTCGCTACTTGCTGAACGATGCAAGCATCAAGCTCGGCATTCCAGTAGTGCACGGATCCATTTTCCGGTTCGAAGGAATGGTCACCGTGTTCGACCCGAAGAACGGTCCGACGTATCGCGACATGGTTCCCGAGCCACCGCCAGCAGAACTTGCACCAAGTTGTGCAGAAGCTGGTGTGCTTGGCGTGTTGCCTGGAATTGTTGGCTCAATTCAGGCGCTAGAAACCATCAAAGTGCTTCTTGGTCTTGGCGATTCGTTGTCGGGCAGAATCCTTGCCATCGACACCACCGAGATGTCGTTCCGCACCTTCCGTTTGCGCCCAGACCCAAACAATCAGGTGACATATGCCAACCGCGATCGCATTGAAGTTCGCGACTTGGAAGGCGCATGCGCCCCTTGGCTTTC
>CANKVI010000108.1 GCA_947487095.1 Acidimicrobiaceae bacterium
ATGTTCCTCCACCTGCTCCGAAGACTGTGGCCAGACCGACCACGCTGGGAGCGTGTCAAGTTCGATTACAGGAGTCGATGTTGTTGGTACCAATTACGGCACGCGCAAATTTTTGAACAATGAAGTTGAGCTCATTGGTCGACTTGGAGCATGAGAAGAATCCAATGGCATCTGGGCCATACGCATCCTTCACGGTTTGGAAACCGGCTGCAGCCCTGGCAAGGGCTTCTGGCCACGTGGCTGTTCGCAAAACTCCGTTGTCTCGCACCATTGGCTCGGTGATCCGAGTCAGGGGGGCGTAGTCGTGACGCTTGGAGTTCTTCTTTCGACCCATATCCATACCCTCACCCTAGTGCAATAAGGGGATTCCGTCATATATCAGACCCCATGAGCCATATATAGTGACAGGGTCGTTTCGGCGGCACCAAATACCCGTCAGTTCTCTAGTCATAATTTAAGGAGCATCCCAACATGTCATTCCCATCAGATCTTGAAATTGCGCGAGCAGGAAAACCGCTTCCACTCAAAGACATCGCGCAGCAGATGGGCATTGGCGAACACTTGCTCGAGCCCTATGGCACAAGCCTTGCCAAGATCAGTCTTGATGCGATCGACGAACTGAAGAGTCGCCCGAAAGCAAAGTACGTAGTAGTGACTGCGATCACGCCAACACCACTTGGTGAAGGCAAGACCACGACAACTGTCGGTTTGGGAATGGCGATGAAGCACATCGGCAAAAAGGCAGTGATCAGTTTGCGCCAGCCTTCGATGGGACCAACATTCGGTATCAAGGGTGGAGCCGCAGGCGGTGGCTACAGCCAAGTAATTCCAATGGAGCTTCTCAACTTGCATCTCACTGGTGACTTCCATGCAGTGACCGCAGCGCACAACTTGTTGTCGGCAATGGTTGACAATCATTTGCATCAGGGCAACGAACTTGATCTTGATCTCGACAACATCACATGGCGCCGAGTGATCGACGTCAATGATCGTTCATTGCGCAACATCATTGTTGGTCTTGGTTCAAAAGAAGACGGCGTTACTCGTCAAACCGGCTTTGACATCACAGCCGCATCCGAAGTCATGGCAATCTTGGCTCTCTCAACTTCAATCGAAGACATGCGCGCACGTTTTGGTCGCATCGTTGTTGGTTATAACACCAAGGGTGTTCCGGTAACAGCCGAACAACTTTCGGGTGCTGGTTCGATGGCCGTCATCATGCGCGAAGCAATCAAGCCAAACTTGTTGCAGACTCTCGAGAACACTCCAGTGATCGTGCACGCAGGACCATTCGGAAACATTGCGCACGGCAACTCGTCAATCATTGGTGACATGATCGGTATTCACGCAGGTGACTACCTCATTACTGAAGCAGGGTTTGGCGCCGACATGGGTGCAGAGCGTTTCTTCAACATCAAGTGCCGCACATCTGGTCTCGTTCCTGATGCTGCAGTGCTCGTGACAACAGTGCGCGCACTCAAGGCGCACTCTGGCAAGCACAAGATTGTCGCAGGAAAGGCATTACCAGCAGAGTTGTTGGCAGAGAATCCTTCCGACGTTGAGGCCGGTGGCGCCAACTTGAAGAAGCAAATCGAAAACGTAAAAGCACACGGTGTAACACCAGTTGTCGCAATCAACGCTTTCCCAACCGACCACAAGTCTGAACACGATGTGATTCGTCGCATTGCAGCCGAAGCTGGTGCTCGCGTTGCTGTGTGCACGCACTTTGCCGATGGTGGTGCTGGTGCAGTCGAATTGGCAAAGGCAGTTGAGGAAGCATGTCAAGAAAAGAATGACTTCCACTTGCTCTACCCATCAGAGGCATCGCTCAAAGAGAAGATCGAGACTGTTGCAACCAAGATCTATGGTGCTGCAAAAGTTGAGTACACCGCTCTTGCAACGAAGCAGCTCAAGAACTACACCGACAACGGTTTCGGCCACTTGCCAGTGTGTATTGCTAAAACTCACCTTTCAATTTCTGGTGATGCATCGCTCAAGGGTGCACCAACTGGCCACACACTGACGGTACGCGAGGTGCGTGCTTCGGTGGGTGCAGGATTCATCTACCCAATTTGTGGCGAAATGCGCACGTTGCCAGGTCTTGGCACAAAGCCAGCAGCCGCGATCATCGACTTTGACGAAAACGGCGAAATCATCGGCCTTTCATGACCGACAAATTCAAGCGTTCACCTGGTGGCGCCATCTTGATGGATGGCAATACATTGCGAGATGAAACTGTTGCACGTTTGCGCAAAGTCATTGAAGATGCTGGCTCACCCCGAGTATGCCTTGCGACTGTTTTGGTTGGGGGCGATGCTCCGAGTCATATATATGTAGCAAGCAAACACAAGAAGGCCCAAGAGGCTGGCATGGTTTCGGTTGGCGTGCACCTTGAAGATGATGCAACGCAAGAACAGGTTGAAGGAGAAGTGCGCAAACTTGCGCTTGACCCAAATGTGCACGGCATTCTCGTGCAGTTGCCATTGCCAAAGCACATCAATGCTGAGCCGGTGCTTGCGTTGCTACCTCCAGAAAAGGACGTTGATGGTTTGACAGAACGTTCGATGGGGCGCTTGATGCGAGGTTTGCCAGGGCATGCGCCTTGCACACCGCTTGGTGTGATGCGTTTGCTTGAGCGTTACGAGATTCCAACGAAAGGCAAGAAGGTTGTTGTTATCGGTCGTTCGTTCTTGACTGGTTTGCCTCAGGTCATTTTGTTCATCAGTAAGGGCGGCGATGCCACCACAACTTGTGCGCATTCGATGACGCCGCCAGAAGATCTCAAAGAGATGTGTTTCGGCGCAGACATCATTGTGTCGTGTGTAGGCATCGCGCGCATGATCAAAGCCGACTTCGTGAAGCCTGGTGCAACAGTCGTTGATGTGGGTGTAACTCGCGTTGACGGCAAGATCGTTGGCGATGTCGATTTTGATGCGGTGCAAGCAGTTGCAGGTGCAATTACTCCGATGCCGGGTGGCACAGGCCCGATGACCATCGGTTGCTTGCTCGAGAACACGCTCTCGGCCGCAAAAATGCTCGGCGCATTTCCTAACTAATTAATTTGCTGCAGGTGCTTGTAGCCGTTTAGCGGTTGCTTGCAGTAGGCGATCCAGAATTGTTGCCATGATCACAATGGCAATTCCTACTTCGGCACCAAGACCAGCGTCTGGTTTAGTGAGTGCTTCAATCGATCGGTAGCCGAGGCCGCCGCCGCCGACCATGCCGGCGATGATTGCCATTGCCAATACCATCATCACCATCTGATTGATTGCCAAAATGATTGAAGGCATTGCGAGTGGAACTCGTACTCCCCATAGCACTTGACG
>CANKVI010000109.1 GCA_947487095.1 Acidimicrobiaceae bacterium
ACACCAGTCTTCGCAACGCCATTTGTTGTTTCGTCAATAATTGTCATTTATTCCCCCATAGGTAGATGGACTTACGCTCCAGAAAATACGTTCCTGAAGTTGGGTAAACAATAGGCAAACACTCTGGGGTTTCGCAAGCCCATCTGTGGATATCTTTTTGCCCTATTTATAAGGGTTTGCTCGTGTACCCGAAGCGTGGCGGTGGTTCGGGGATAGCTAACCCGACAGTTGAGCTGAGGGAGGCCTGAGGCGGATTGAGGCTGCGCGCGAGCCTTCCATGGACTCTGTCCCATAACTTGTACTATAAAAACGTGGTACACCCGTTAGACAACCTTGCACCCATGCGGATGTCACAAAATTCGGTTCGGGTGCGTTAAGTATCCGTGGAATACGAATCATTCCTTATTTTAGTGTCCGATCGCGACGCAACTGTCGGGATGATCTCAGCAATGCTGTTGTCGTCTGCACTTGCAACAGAACGCACGGCACTTGATGCACGAGTGCGCGTGTTAATTGAGCCTGAAATCATTAGGGGTTTAGAAGCACTGGAATTACCGGAAGAGATTCGCAAAATTGAAGAAGCTGTGATTAGCGCAACTATTTCCGATATCGAGAACGCAAATCTCATTGTTGCGTTTTCAGGCATCGATCTTGTGAAGCTCGACGAGATTCGCGAGATCGGGGTTGCTGCTCCGGCCGTGAATCTGTGTCAGTTTGTTGACAATTTGGAGGCATTAGCCATTCGGTCAAATGTGACACCAAGCGATGTTCGCGACGTTGTAGTCGGTGCAGCGCTGCAGTTTGGCTTCAGTGGGGGTTCCTCAAACTGCAGTATTTGCGAAGCAAAAGAAGCAAACAACATTGATTACTGGCTCAATATTGCAGACACCTGCTCGCGCTTCGCACAGACGATGCAAGAATTGCGGTCGTAATACCTGAATTAGTGTGCGAGCAATGCTGATGGCGTAATGCCAAGAGCAACGCTTAAGCGCACGATGGTGTCAAGCGCAGGAGAGAAGTGACCGTTCTCAATTCGGTTAATGGTCTTGCGATCAACGCCAGCAATTTCTGCAAGACGTGCTTGGCTTAAGTCGGCATCTGCACGCAATTCAAACAATCGATCAGCGAGAACTTTGCGCATGTCTTTCACTTCACGCTTGAGTGCTGCTTCAGTTGCTTTGCGAACGATTGGATTTGCCATAATTAAAACGATAATCAATCTGCGGACAGAAGTCCGAACTGTTGACCAAATTTTTGTCAAGACAAAAGTCATACATACATATAGGGTGACCTCATGCGAATCGGAGTATTGACAGGCGGTGGTGATTGCCCTGGCCTCAACGCCGTCATCCGATCAATTGTGCGCAAGGCTGAAACCCAATTGGGTGCTGAAATTCTTGGGTTTTTCGACTCCTGGGATGGAGTAATGGAACAGCGCTATGCGTTGCTAAAAACCAACGATGTGCGGGGGATAGCCCCCAAAGGTGGAACCATTTTGGGAACGCGTCGAGGCGGACCTTTTGATACAAAGGACGGCGTTGCCAATGTACAACAGGCTTTCCGAGATTTGGAACTTAATTCCTTGGTCGTGATTGGTGGAAATGGATCGCTTACCGTTGCCTCCCGTCTGTACGAAGAGTTTGCTCTGCCAACTGTTGGGGTCCCAAAGACCATCGATAACGACGTGGTGGGTACCGATGCCACCTTTGGTTTTCAGACTGCAGTCCAAATCGCTACCGACGCCATCGATCGTTTGCACACCACAGCTGAAAGTCACGATCGCATCATGGTTGTGGAGGTGATGGGACGAGATGCGGGCTGGATCGCCCTGAATGCAGGCATTGCTGGCGGCGCTACCGCCATTGTTGTGCCAGAGGCTCCTTTCGATATTGCTGAACTCACAGAAATTGTGAAACGCCGCCACGACAACGGTCGCTATGCCTCAATTGTCGTTGTTGCGGAGGGTGCGAAACCCAAAGCGGGAACCTTGGGAATTCCACCACCAATTATCGACAAAAACGGCCACGCGTATAACGGCGATGTATCACGAGTGATTGCCAACGAACTTGAAGCGCGAACGGGCTACGAATCGCGACTCGTACAACTTGGACATGTGCAACGTGGTGGCACTCCAACTAGTTATGACCGTGTATTGGCAACGCGGTTCGGTCTTGCTGCGGTTGATGCTTGCGTGAACAAAGAATTTGGTCAGATGGTAGTTCTGCGCAGTGGCGAAATTAAGCGCGAATCAATGAAAGTGACAAGCGGTAAAACGCGCACTATTAACTTGGATTTGTACAACGATGTGGTTGCATCGTTTATTGGCTAACGCAAACGGTTAAATCAGTGAGGCGGACCGAATTGACGGTCGCCGGCATCGCCTAAACCGGGGACGATGAACGCGTTCTCGTTCAAACGTTCGTCAATCGATGCAGTGACAATGTGCAGATCCATGCCCGACTTTTCTAAGTAGGCGATTCCTTCTGGCGCTGCAAGCACGCAGGCAATGGTGATTGGTTGTGGAGCGCCGCGTGCAGCGAGCAACTTGCATCCGTATTCAAGCGAGCCACCAGTTGCCAGCATTGGGTCGAGCACGATGCAGTGACGGCCGTCGAGGCGTGATGGAAGTTTGGCAACGTATTCGCTTGGCTGATGTGTTGCTTCGTCGCGTTGCACGCCAACGACTGCAATGTCAGCATCGGGAAGTAATTCCATTGCCGCAGGAAGCATGCCGAGACCTGCGCGAAGAATCGGCACCAGCACAGGGCGTTGCGCAATTTTGATCCCGTCGGTTTCGGCCAAGGGCGTGGTCACGCGAACTTTTGTTGTCGGTACGTCGCGCAATGCTTCGGCAATGACCACGAGCGAAAGTCTGCGCATTTCTGCACGAAAGAATTGATTCGACGAGTTTTGATCGCGAAGGTGGGTGAGAGCTTCAGCGGCAACAGGGTGATTGACAACGGTGACTTTTACGGACATATCTCCATCTTTACCGATCGGTAGAGTTTTGACCAATGTCGAATCAATTGCGAATACAGCTGGCTCATAGTCCGGCAGATGCCGCGTTGATTTCGCAGGTCTTTGATGAGGTGTGGTCGGTAAAAACCATGGTTTCCCCAGAGATCATCGTCGCGTCTTTGCATAACGGGGCGTATGGGTCGGTGGTGTGGGACGGAGATCTGCCAGTGGCGGCAGCGTTTGCCATTGTTGGAAAATCCATAACCCAACAGCCGAGCGAATTGAACTTGCACTCTCATGCTGCCGGCGTTGTCCAATCGCATGCGGGGCAAGGCATCGGTGCAC
>CANKVI010000110.1 GCA_947487095.1 Acidimicrobiaceae bacterium
CCAGGTACCGGCAAATACTTTCTCAGTGCATTTGGTAACGGTGACTTCCCCTTGTTGATGCCACTGATGGTGATCATTGTTGCTTCAGTTCTGCTGTTCAACCTGCTGGCTGATATTTCGTATGCAATTCTTGATCCGAGGATTCGTCTTGACTAACACCTTGATTCCAGCGATGAGTCCACGCCAAATGGCGTGGAGGCGATTTGCAGGGCATAAGGCCGCGCTTGTGTGTAGCGCGATTTTGGGATTGTTGGTTCTAGCCGTTGTACTGTCCCCGCTAACCACAAGATACGGCGTAAACGATTCGGTTAAAGCACCGCCTAACTCGTACTTGTCACCGTCCAAGCTCGCCTGGTTGGGTACCGACGATATTGGTCGCGATCTGTATAGCCGCCTGATCTACGGAACCAGAGTTTCTCTGTTGATTGGTTTGTTTAGTGCTTTCATATCGGTATTTGTTGGTTGTGTTGTTGGCGCGGTAGCTGGCTTCCGCGGAGGACGTTTTGACGATGTGATCATGCGCGTCACCGATCTGTTTCTTGCATTTCCATTTTTGGTCGCCTTGCTCGTCGTGAGAAATATGTTCGGCTCGATCGGATGGCTCACATTTATTGTTGGTGAAGTGAGCTCGTTGCGTTTCATCATTTTCTTGTTGTCATTCTTCGGGTGGATGGGCGTTGCCCGCATTGTCCGTGGACAGGTGCTTGCACTCAAAGAGCGAGAGTTCATTGAAGCTGCACGTGCTTCTGGTGCCTCAAGGTCATACATCATCAAACGCCACTTGATCCCGAACTCCATCGGTCCAATCATGGTTGCGCTTACATTCTCCGTAGTTGGAGCAATTTCAGGTGAAGCAACATTGTCCTTCTTTGGTTACGGACCTCAGCCTGGTGCTGGTGCAACTTCTCTTGGACTGTTGGTCGGTCAAGCAAAAGGTGCCGTGCAAACTGGTTTCTGGTGGATTGCCCTGTTCCCATGTCTCGTACTGGTAATCATCTCATTGTGCATTAATTTTATCGGCGACGCTTTGCGCGACGCCACTGATCCACGTATGGATGCGGGTAAGTAGTGTCGGATTCTGTTTTGAAAATTCGCGATCTTCGCGTCACGTTTAGTACTCAACTGGGCGAATTGCGAGCAGTTCGAGGTGTTGACGTGGATGTCACGCCTGGCGAGATACTTGGAGTCGTTGGCGAATCAGGGTCTGGTAAATCGGTTTCATTCTTGGCAGCGATGGGATTGCTTCCTAAGAGTGCCACGATCACGGGAAGCGTAGAGCTCGACGGAGTTGAATTGATCGGAGCAGGACGTAAAGCAATTCGATCAGTTCGCGGCAAATCGCTTGCGATGGTGTTCCAAGATCCGTTGTCTGCTTTGAACCCGGTCCACAGAGTCGGCGATCAAATTGTTGAAATGATTCAATCCCACCAAGACATGAACACTCATGATGCAGAGAAAAAGGCAGTTGAGTTATTGGAAATTGTGGGAATTCCGCAGCCCGATGAACGCGCTCTTCAATACCCGCACGAGTTCTCGGGTGGAATGCGGCAGCGTGTTGTAATTGCTATGGCTATAGCAAATAATCCAAAAGTTCTGATTGCCGATGAACCGACAACCGCGCTCGATGTGACTGTTCAGGCTCAAATCCTCGAAGTTATTCAACGAGTTCAACAAACATTCGGAACAGCTGTAGTGCTCATCACCCACGACTTGGGAGTCATTGCGCGTGTGGCAGACAGTGTAAACGTGATGTACGCGGGTCGTAATGTTGAAAGTGGCTCGGTGCAATCAATATTTGACCATCCAAGTCATCCATATACACGTGGACTCCTGTCATCGCTTCCTCATGAAGGAATTGAACGGTTGCACCCGATCGCAGGATTCCCGCCAAATATGCTTGCGCCACCTTCTGGGTGTGGCTTTGCTCCACGCTGTCAACATGCAATTGAAGCATGCAGTGCAGAACTGCCTTCGCTGTCGCCGTTCGAAGATCTTCTCACGTCCTGCATTCGTGCAGACGAACTCCGAGTTGGGAGGCGGTCGTGAGCACTCAATCTGAGGCGTTGCTGAACGTTCGAAATTTGGTGAAGAACTTTGAAATGCGCGCAAACAGTGGAATACGCAAGACCAAGCGCATCGTTCAAGCAGTGTCCGACGTTTCATTTGATGTGAAGGTAGGCCAGACACTCGGGTTGGTGGGCGAGTCAGGCTCTGGTAAGACAACTGTTGGGCGATCGGTTTTGCAACTCATCCAGCCAACTTCAGGTGAAGTGATTTTTGAAGGTCAAGATCTCACAAAGATGAGCTTTGAGCAGCTGCGTGAAGTGCGAAGGCAAATGCAGATTGTGTTCCAAGATCCATTCGCATCACTTGATCCGAAAATGACAGTTGGAAGTTCAATTGCAGAACCTCTTGTTGTTCAGGGCGTCGCAGGTAACCATCAAGACAAAGTCGCTGAATTACTCGATTTGGTTGGTCTAGCTGCAGACCACGCGAAGAGATTCCCGCATGAGTTTTCAGGTGGTCAGCGTCAACGTGTCGGAATTGCACGAGCTTTGGCACTTGACCCAAAGTTGATCGTCCTTGACGAGCCGGTTTCGGCACTTGACGTGAGTATTCAAGCCGGAGTGGTGAACTTGTTTTCCGATTTGCAGAAGCGTCTTGGTATGTCGTACATCTTCATTGCACACGATCTTTCTGTTGTGCGCCACATTGCAGATCACGTTGCGGTTATGTATCTCGGAAAGATTGTCGAAATTGGTGATAAGGATGCGGTGTACAGAAATCCTTCTCACCCGTACACGAAAGCGCTGTTGTCTGCTGTTCCTTTGCCAGATCCAAAGGTGGAGCGTTCGCGTCATCGCATCATGCTGGAAGGTGATGTGCCTTCTCCGGTTAACCCTCCAACTGGATGCCGTTTCCGCACCCGTTGCTGGAAGGCCACAGATTTATGCGCAGCAGAGGAGCCTCAGTTAGTAGTTCGGCCAACAGGTCAACAATCTGCTTGCCATTTCCCTGAATAGTCGTTACAGCTCTTAATCGGTAGGCTCTATCCGTGCGTAATTTCATCACCATCGTCACCATCGTCATTAATGTTCTGTCACTTGTTGCCCTCGTAACGGGAGTTTTGCTCCATAGCGGGCGTGGCGGTGGATTGAGCGACATGTTTGGTGGAGGTGGAGGAGCGGCGCTGGGCTCTGCAGCAGCGGAGCGCAACCTCAATCGCATCACCACTGTTTTTGCACTTGTTTGGGTGATCACGGTTGTTGCGTTGGGAATGTTTCTCGCGTAAGCGG
>CANKVI010000111.1 GCA_947487095.1 Acidimicrobiaceae bacterium
TATTTGCCGATGTGATTCTCATTGACATCACATCTGACGTGATTGATGCATCGTGTGAGTTGGTGAAGGAATTTCCATTGAAGAGCGCGGATGCAATTCATTTAGCAACCGCACTCATGGTGCGTGCCGACCTCTTCTCTAGTTCGGACAAAAAACTGTGCGCTGCAGCGTCCGAAAGTGGAATTGCAGTGACAGACCCAACCGAGGGTTAGATAGTGGTAGAGGTGAGGTCGTCACCCAGCACAATTTCACCATCGAAATACTTCGCCGCAAATGCGCGCCATTCATCTTCTTGACCGGGCTGCATTGACGGAACGTAGTGCGTAAGGATCAGTTTCTTGATGCCAGCCTTAGTCGCGGTTTGCGCAGCCTGCTCAATCGTTGAGTGGTAGTCCAAAATGTCGAGGAATCGCTTATTTTTGACGAGCTTCACCAAGTCTTCGCGGATCACGGTCTGCACGTAGGCATCGGCGCCTGCACAAATCTCATCGAGTGTGTCGCACGGAATGCCATCGCCACCAAGTACAACCGACTTGCCGTCGTGTTCCAAGCGGAATGCAACGGTTGGCTCAACTGGTTGGTGGTGCGTGCGTGCAACTTTTACTTGCACATCGCCAATTGCAAACCTTGCACCTGGTTGCACTTCGGTAACCTCAACTTTTGGCTTATAGGTAAGTGTGTCGGTGTGGTGGGCAAGACGGTATGAAATATCTGGTGCAAGCATCATCAAGATTCCATCAACGACGGTTTGCGTTCCCGGAGGGCCGTACACCACAAGCGGAGTTTCTTGACCCGTCATTACCCAATGTGAAGTGATGACGTCATTGAGATCGGTGATGTGGTCGCTGTGCAGGTGGGTAATGAGTACCGCATTCAGCAACACGGGCAATGTGCCAGCTCCTGCAAGGCGCATGACCACTGCGCGTCCGGCATCAACCAAGATGGTTTGTCCACCTGCGCGAACCAATGTTGCTGGTCCGCCTCGACGTGGGTCGGGTAGTGGGCTTCCAGTTCCAAGCAGTGTGATTTCCATGTTTGATTCCTTTACAGAGGTGTTGATGCGATGAATGAATTGATGAGTGCGGCGAGTTCTTCGCCCTTGTCTTCTTGAACGAAATGTCCGCCACCTTCGATGGTGACGTGTGGTTGACCCTGTGCTCCAGGGATCAACGTCATGAATGGTTTTGCTCCACCCTTGGTAACTGGGTCTTTGTCGCCAAAGCAACACAACACTGGACGCTCAAATTTCTTCAGGATTTCCCATGCAGCAACGTTGTCGTTGGAAGCAGGGTCGGAAACTGATGTTGGAACGAACGATGGGAAAATTCGCGCGCCGGCTTTGTATGTGTCGTCAGGGTACGGCGCATCGTATGCAGCGATAGTTGCTTCACTTAAGTCTGTTGCGCTTCCACCATTGACGATCGTGCCAATTGGGAACACCTTTGAATTCTGCGAGAAGTTGCGCCAGGCAATAAACGCATCGGTGGGTGGTTGCGCGCCAGTTGGCAATCCGGTGTTGCTGACCACGATGCGCGAGAAGCGCTCGGGTTCTGCAGCAACGAGGCGAAGCCCAACAAGCCCACCCCAGTCTTGGCCGAAGAACGTGGCCTTGCGAATGGACAGGTGATCAAAGAGCAACTCGGCCATCCATTGCACGTGACGCGAATATGAATAGTCGGTCATCTCAGATGGCTTGTCGGACTTTCCGAAACCAACAAGGTCTGGGGCAATGACGCGGTGTCCTGCTGCAACCAGGATTGGAATCATTTTGCGGTACAGGTAGGACCACGATGGTTCGCCGTGCATAAGCAGCACGATGTCGCCGTCGTGCGGACCCTCATCTAGGTAATGAACACGAAGTTTTCCACCGTCAAGATCATTGATCTCCACATAATTTGGGGCGAATGGATAATCGGCAAGATTGGCGAACCGGTCGTCGGGTGTGCGTAGTGATTTCATTGGAGTGCCTTTCGAATCGATTCGGTAAGTATTGACTTGATTGTTTGAACTGACATCTTTTGGTCTGAGCGCATCATGTCGTAGCTCTCAAATGTGGTCAGCGAATCGATGATGGCCACTGCAGCTTGCTGTTGCTGCTTGTCAAACGCCGAAAGTTCTTCGGAAAAGTGTTTGATGATTTGAGTACGAAGTAATTTGCGTCCGAAGACGAGTTGGTTTTTGATGATCGGGTTTTTAAATGCAAACGACCGCGCAGCCGGAGCAATCTTTTCGTTCATGGTGTAAATACGAACGCGCTGATTGATGAAGTTTTCTATTTTCGTATCAAGCGAACCGATGCCGGCATCGTCAATGAGTGCATACTCAATTTCTTTGGAAAATGCTAAGTCACATACCGAGCGGTACAGGTCATTTACATCATCGAAATATCGAAAGATAGATCTCTCTGACAACCCTGCTTTGCTAGCAATGAGCGCAGCGCTAATTTCCGTCTCTCCATTTTCAATGAGGCCGAGCAGTGCATCGACGATGTCTTGTCGATTGCGTTCGCGCCGCAGACTTCTTCCATCTACGGCCGACGCTGGAATGTTGGTCATGTTGCTATGAAGTGATTCCGTCAATTGAGGCGGAAAGCGTCATTGCGTAACTCTCACCAGAAGAAAGACCATTGATTGACGCAACGAGCGCATCTGCTTCTTGCTCGGTAGCAACGTGAACAAACTGCACGGTGTCGAACTTGCGTCCGTCACCAATGATGGTTCCTTCAGCGCGCATGCCAACTGCGTTTGGCACTGAACCGAGAACCTGTTCACGGTCTGCTGCTTGGCGCACCACCATGACGATGTTGCGTAGACCAAAATCTTCTGGACGAGTACGGGTGTCTAGTGCTTCATCTACTGGCCTGCAACACACAATGGTGGTGCGCTTCATACCAGCAGCCTTATGCTCATGTTTCTCGGCGAAGTCTTTGCGCTGCTGCATGTCGATGAATGATTTGCGAGTTGCGTAGCGAACGATGGCGATTCGGTCCCAGTCTTCGTCACCAATGTGGTTCTTCGTTACGTCGGCAACGAATACAATGTCGGCACCAATCTTGTTCAGAATTGAAGCTGGGTTGTACTTGTCGTCAGCTTCACGTCCACTTACTTGTGGTGCGTCGGTGCTGCTGTATTGGGCAACGTCGTGGTACTTCATGAGGTTGACCATGAAGATTGGTCCGTCTTGTTCTGGGGGAGTTGTCGCCAACTGCGCGGCGT
>CANKVI010000112.1 GCA_947487095.1 Acidimicrobiaceae bacterium
TCATCATTTCAAGACGTGATGCGCGCACCACTTGGTGCGTTGCGACAAGTTCGCGAGTTGTTGCAAGACCCAACGCAACTACCAGCACTCGGCACGCAAGCCGCAGCCACCGTGCGCGGATTGTTAAGTGAACTGAATAGCGTTGACCCTGCGCGCTCACCACTGTGGACACAGCGTTCATTGCAACGTCAAACAGAAACACTGCGTGCTCCGTACCGCACCATGATGGATGCTTCTCGGGCACTTGGCGGCAAGTTGAACACGGCCTTCCTCGCCGCTGCTGCCGATGCAGCAGGCAGTTACCACCGCAAGCTTGGCTCGCCAGTGGAATCGTTGCGTACCAGCATGGCAATTAGCACTCGAAACGAAGACTCCGGTGCAAACGCATTCACGTTGGTGCGCATGTTGGTGCCAACCAGCGACATGCCCATTGCCGAACGCTTTGCAGCCATAAGCGAACTCGTCAATTCGGCACGCGAAGGTTCGAAGAACGCGCAGCTTGACACACTGGCAACGGCATCCAGCCTGCTGCCAACGTCGGTGCTGACGCGCATTGCGCGCACCCAAAGCCAAACGGTTGACTTCGCCACATCGAACGTTCGCGGCGCCGGGATACCCCTGTTCATCAGCGGTGCATTGGTACTGGAGAACTATCCGCTTGGGCCACTAGGCGGAGTTGCGTTCAACCTAACCATGCTCAGTTACAACGGCAGCCTGGACATGGGCCTCAACGTTGACAGTGAAGCTGTTGCATATCCCGTGTTGTTGAAACAATGCATCGAACAGTCAATGCAACAACTGGCAGATTACGCGCCAATGAGTTTGGCTACATCACAAGAACAATCACGCGGCGACAATGCGCCTACGAAGCGACGACGCTTCAGGCTTGCGTGGTGGAAGAAGCGTTCGCAGTAAGCAACACGCGAACGTCGAGCAGAAGGTCTGCTACTTCTTCGGTTGATACCAATTCACGGTTGAGCATTTTGGCGAGCGCCTCGTCGATAACGGTGAGGGCTTCGGTGATTACTGCTGCTTCGCGGGCTTCGGTCATGTCCTTGACCATACCCGACCGGTGCTACGAAGGCATGACTCTGTGCATAACATCACAGCCATGGAATTACGGGGAAAAGTAACAGTCGTCACAGGTGCAGCCGGCGGAATTGGCAAGGCTCTGGCCGAACGCTTTCATGCAGAAGGAGCCAGCGTGGTGCTGGCCGATCGCGAATCTGCGCCACTTGATACCACCGTTGTAAAACTGAACGCCACTCGCCCAAACAGCGCATTTGCCGTTGCCGCAAATTTGGGAACTGAACAGGCAAACGCCGACTTGGTTCATGCGTCCATCGAGAAGTTTGGACAAATTGATTTGTTTTTTGCAAACGCCGGCGTTGGACTTGGCAGCGACTTGTCAACTAGCGAACAAGATTGGGACACCGCGTTCGATATCAACTTCAATGCACATCGTTGGGCCGCGAAATACTTGCTACCCGATTGGCTTGCACGCAGCGAAGGATATTTCTGCAGCACCGCATCGGCTGCTGGACTACTTTCACAAATCGGTTCTGCGCCGTACACCGTGACCAAACACGCTGCAGTGGCATTTGCCGAATGGATGTCCATTACCTACGGCGGTCGCGGAGTTTTGGTCAGTTGCCTGTGCCCACAGGGCGTAAACACCAACATGCTGAAAGGCGCAGACAACGGCAACGACGGTCCGTCGGGCAATGTGGTTCGCGTTGCTGGTGGCGTGCTGGAGCCTGAAGAAGTTGCGCAAGCATGCGTAGACACCATTCGCGCAGAAACGTTTTTGGTGTTGCCTCATCCAGAGGTTGCGCAATACATGGCGCTGAAAGCAACCGAGCGCGATCGTTGGCTTGCCGGTATGCGCAAGTTACAAAAGCGCGTGCTTGGCGTTTAGCGAAACTCTGGCAACAGCGTGGCGAGCTCGCGCCACTGCGTTGATGGCAATTCAATTAATCCTTCGGTAAGCACCTGCACCGAAACGTGTGATGCACCCGCATCAAGATGTTCTTTGATGCGACCGCGAACCGTGTCGAGTGTTCCCCATGCACAAATAGCGTCAACCAACTTGTCGCTTTGGTTCTTAATGTCGTCTTCGGTGAAACCTTCGCGCAACAAGTTGTTGGCATAGTTCGGCAAGCGCGTATAGGTGCCCATGTAACTGCGCGCAATTGTGCGGGCCTTTGTTGGATCGGTTTCCAAAATGACTGCTTGTTCTGGCGCAAGTGTTGGGCCGCTACCCAAAATTTCGCGAGCAACTGCAGTGTGTTTCGGCGTGGTGAAATATGGGTGCGCACCGTCTGCACGCTCGCCTGCCAGCTTCAACATTTTTGGACCAAGTGCTGCCAACACGCGATGCAAAGGAGTGGTTGGCTCGGCAGCCACAAACATTCCTTTATCCATTACGTCTAGGTATTCGACCATTGCCGAATACGGCTTCACGTAAGCAGTTTTGTGCAACGACTTCACCATGTTGCCGTGACTTGCGCCTATGCCCAAGAGAAAACGATCGGGAAATGCAGACGTGAGTGTTTTCTGACCAGCCTGCATGGTGGATGCAGTGCGCGCATACATGGAAGCAATGCCCGTTCCCAAAATGAGCTTCTTTGTTGCTGACAACAAAATTCCAGCATGTGCAAAAGGCTCGCGACCAACCGCTTCAGGAATCCACACCGTTTTGAAACCCAATTCTTCAAGTTCTTGCACGGCTTCACATGACTTGGCCATTGGTTGGCCATCAAGCGTCCAGGTCCAAATACCAATTTTTCCAAGTTCCAAAGGTGTGGTCATGTGATTACTGTAATTCACACATCTATGCGTATGCACCGCTCTGGCCAAGTTCTCTTATTGTTGCTGTTTACGTACGCATTGCTGCTTTCAAGTTGCAGCAACGAATCAGTCTCCACTTCACCCAACTCGGCAACGGTGAAAGAAGTTGTCGATGGCGACACGATTGATATTGCAATTGGTGGAAAAACTGAACGTGTTCGACTAATTGGCATAAACACACCAGAAACCAAACACCCCACAAAAGGCGTGGAGTGCTTTGGACCAGAAGCCAGCACATATACCGAGCAGTTGCTACCTGAAGGAACAGCGCTACGAGTTGAACGCGATGTTGAAGCACGCGACAAATACGGCCGACTTCTGCTGTACGTGTACATCGCTAACAGCAACGTGTTCGTAAACCT
>CANKVI010000113.1 GCA_947487095.1 Acidimicrobiaceae bacterium
GTGGACATTCCCACCATCTCGGCGCCCCACGTTGCTGCCATGCGAATTTCTGCAGGTGTTTCAAAATGCGGACCGTGAAGCCCCAAATACACAGCTTCATTAATTCCTGGCTCGACAGAACGAACAAGTGCACGCAATGATTCGCTGTATGCATCGGTGAGATCAACAAAACGGCCTGCAAGCGGCGCGGGTGCATTGTCGCCAGTAAGCGGCGAATGTGCGGTGAGGTTGATGTGATCACGAATGACCACTGGTGTTCCCACATTCCAATCTGTGCGCAAACAACCAGCACCGTTTGTCAGCACCACTGTGCGGCAACCAAGCGCGAAAGCCGTGCGGACTCCATGCACAACTGCGTGCACTCCACGACCTTCATATAAATGTGTTCGGCCCGTAAGCAGCAGTACAGGCGTGTTGCCGATGCGAATGGACTTCAGCGCACCACCGTGACCGAGAGCAGTTGGTTTTTTGAAACCCGGAATATCTGCGACATCTACTGTCAGAACAGGTGCTGTGGACATTGCTTCGAGTGCAGGCACTGATTCTGCCCAGCCAGACCCAAGCACCACGAGCATCTCGTGCTCGGCTGGAAATGCAACACGAACCACCGATGCTGCGCTCTCCGCTAGCGCAAAAGCTTCATGCACCGCGTTTTCCATAACCCAATGCTACGCAGGGGTTTCGCCTTTACTTGTCTTCGCCAGTAAAGTCGTCTGCCATGACCACCACAACGATTTCGTCATCAACACAAGTACTCGCAGACCTTTTTCCACGTCGCGATTCCCGCAGTCGGGCCATCACACAAGATGCAGTCTTGGTTGTTGGTTTTGCATTGCTCACCGCACTTGCTGCACAAATTGAAATTCCTTTGGGCTTCACACCAGTTCCACTCACGGGTCAAACATTTGCTGTGTTGCTCTCCGGTGCTGTGCTTGGCATGCGCCGCGGCTCACTCAGTCAGTTGGTGTACTGGTTTGCGGGTCTTGTCGGACTTCCGTTCTATTCAGGTGGTGCAGGTGGTTGGGAAAAGGGAACCGGTGCAACCATGGGTTACCTCGTTGGTTTTGTTGTTGCTGCTGGCGCAATTGGTTACTTGGCAGAAAAGCAGCATGATCGCAATTTTGCAACGTCACTTCCAGCGATGTTGCTCGGCTCCACCATCATCTACGCATTCGGAGCAACGTGGCTGTCAATTCATTTGAATGTGCCTCTTGCAAATGGCGAGCAAAACGCAATCAACATGGGAGTTGCACCATTCTTGGTTGGTGACCTCTTGAAAGCACTTGTTGCCGCTGGCTGTACCACATCGGTGTGGGCGGCAATTTCAAAGAACAAATAGTTACGCGCTGCGCGTTACTTCTTTGTTCTTTCCAGTTCGTACAACACTGCTTCTGAGGATTTAGCAACCCATAGCCCAGCACCTGCTTGCACGAAGTACTTCGACAAGCGATTGCGGTACCAGTCGCCAGTGCGCGAGTGAATGTCTAGATCGGTTGCCACTTTGTCTACGACGTGACGCAAATCAGATTTGGTTGGAACTTCAAGGTAGAGAATATGTCGTGTTGCTTTCGCGAGATTGCGAATTGCGGACTCTGCCTGTTTGTCACCAAGGTATTGCAACACGCCGTGACACACGACGAGGTCAAACTTGGTGCTCGGCGCCCATGTGCCAATGTCGTGTTGCTCATGACCGTATTTCTCGCAGGCATGCTCACTGATGTCGGTTGACAGTCGCTTAACTTTTGGATAATTCTCGGCATACCAATCGCGCCAGTAACCAAGACCTGCTCCCACATCGAGCACCGAGCGAACGGGAACGTCCCACCATGCGCACATGTTGTGCACGGAATTGGCAAGCAGCGCCACCTTCTTGCGGCTGTGCACTGGGGTGCTCGAATAGAACCGCTTGTAATACGACGCGTCAAACTGCTTTCGTGGCATTCATCTTGTGTAGCAGGTACGGGCTCGGGCGTTACGATCATTGCGAGCGCATTCCCGCGCACCCATTGGAGGAACCCCATGTCGATGTATGCACACAAGATCAATCCACTTACTGGCTCGGGAGACGTCCTTGGAGCACAGCAAGGCAAGGTCACGTTGTTGGTGAATGTGGCTTCAAAGTGTGGTCTCACACCTCAATACACCGCAATGCAACAGCTCCAGACCGATCTTGCATCAAAGGGCTTCTCGGTTATTGGAGTGCCGTGCAATCAGTTCCTTGGACAAGAGCCAGGTTCTGCCGAGGAAATTGTTGAGTTTTGTTCCACCTCTTACGGGGTGTCATTCCCGCTAACCGAAAAGGTGGAAGTAAATGGCGATGCTCGTCACGGACTGTTTGCTGCACTCACAGAAGTTGCAGACGGCGAGGGCTACAACGGAGACATTCGTTGGAACTTTGAAAAGTTCGTATTGGACCGTGAAGGAAATGTTGTTGCGCGCTTCCATCCACAAGTAGCACCAGATGCTCCTGAAGTGCTTGCTGCGATCAATTCGGCACTTGGCTGAACAATTCTCTCGGTAACTTCATGACTTCACGATCAGTCACCGTCGCTGCAATTCAAATGTCAATGGCAACCGATGTTGCAACCAATGTTGCTACTGCGGAACGATTGGTTCGTGTTGCCGCCAAAGCTGGTGCACAAGTCATTTTGATTCCAGAGTTGTTTGAAGGTCACTACTTTTGCAAAGACCAATTGGTCAGTGAACTTTCACGAGCATTGCCTATCGAAGGTCATCCAACGATTGCGCATTTTCAACACATTGCGAAAGAACTTGGCGTTGTGCTGCCAATCAGTGTGTACGAACGGGCAAACAATGCGCTGTTCAACACAGTTGCAATGGTTGACGCTGATGGCTCAATGCTTGGCATCTATCGCAAGAGCCACATTCCTGACGGACCCGGTTACACCGAGAAGTATTACTTCAGTCCGGGTGACACCGGCTTCCGTGTATGGAATACGCGGTTCGGAAACATTGGCGTCGGTATTTGTTGGGACCAATGGTTTCCAGAAGGTGCACGCGCAATGGCGTTGTTAGGTGCAGAGATGTTGTTGTATCCAACAGCAATTGGCAGTGAGCCACCGAACCCGAAGTGGGATTCATCGATGCATTGGCAGCGCGTGATGCAAGGGCACGCAGGTGCGAACCTGATGCCGGTTATCGCGGCCAACCGCAC
>CANKVI010000114.1 GCA_947487095.1 Acidimicrobiaceae bacterium
GCAAAGAACCAAAGGAAGACGTCACGTTCTACCGCTCGAATGCATTTGCCAATGTTGCCGAAGAGTCAAAGGCCGTTCGCGAACGCGTTGGCTTCTCGGAAGCATCAAACTTTGCGAAGTACAAAGTGAGTGGCGCGGGTTCGGCAGCATGGCTCACCAGCTTGTTCACCAACTCATTGCCGAAAATTGGACGCACCGTACTTACTGCGATGCTGAACCCAGAAGGCAAAATCGTTGGCGAATTCTCGGTGTCGCGAATTGGCGAAGAAGAATTCTTCTTGTTCGGTTCACAAGCCGCAGAAGTGCATCACCCACGTTGGTTCATTGCTCACCTGCCAAAGAACAGCGCAATTCGTTTCGAGAACTTGTCGTTGTCGATGGTTGGTCTCACTGTTGCAGGCCCACGTTCACGTGACCTCTTGCAGAAACTTACCGACACATCACTTGCAACCAAGGACTTCCCGTTCATGGCGTTCCGCAAGGTCAACGTTGGCATGGCCCCAATTTGGTTGTCACGCATGACCTACACCGGAGACTTGGGATACGAAATGTGGATCGCGCCGGAATACCAGCGCTACCTGTTCGACCTCATCATGGAAGCAGGCAAGGAATACGACATGCGTTTGTTCGGATTCCGCGCACTCATCACCATGCGTCTCGAGAAGAACTTCGGCACGTGGTACCGCGAGTACCGCCCGATTTACACACCACTCGAAGCCGGCATGGAACGTGCGATGAAGTTCGATCACGAATTCATTGGTCGTGCAGCAGTTGAAGCCGAAATGAACAACGGTGGACCAAAGCGCAAGCTCGTGATGTTCAAGGTTGATGTAGACCCTGAGCGTCCAGCAGACGTCATCGGTGACGAACCGGTTTGGCACAACGGCAATGTTGTTGGTTGGATCACCTCTGGTGGTTACGCCCACTACTCCGGAGTGTCACTTGCACTTGGTTACATCCCAACAGAACTTGCTGCTGAAGGAACCACTGGTTTCGAAATTGAAATCATTGGCAAACTCCGCCCAGCAACGTTGCAACTCGAGCCTGTCTTGGATCCAAGCGGCTCGCGCATGCGCGCCTAGTTCAGGAGCACACCATGTCCACGATTACTCGAATCGAGATCACGCATCACCAGTTGCCGCTTGATCCACCGTTTCCTGCTTCGTGGGACACTCGTCCACGCACCCAATTCCCTGCCACCATCGTTCGAGTATTTGACGATGCGGGCAACTGCGGTATTGGGTCGGGCGACTCCATGTACGGCTTCTCCGACTACCAGCGTTACTTCATTGGTGAAGACCCACTCAATATCGAACGCCATGCAGCGGTGCTGTCCAACATTGAGTTTCATGCGGGACGCCCGTGGCCACTCGACTTGGCACTGTGGGATTTGATCGGCAAGATCAAGAACGAACCCGTGTGGAGCATGATCGGCGGATTCAGCAACAAGATCCGCGCGTATGCGTCCTCTGGCGTTCACCGCAGCCTTCCCGACATGGTCAAAGTTGCACGCCAGGCTCGCGAACTGGGTTTTCCTGCGTTGAAGATTCGCTTCGGACGTCCGAATCTTGAGGATGACCTTGCGATTATTAAGGCCATTCGCGAAGACATGGGCGACAGCATTGAACTGATGGTGGACTGCAACCAGGGTTGGCGCATGCCGTGGGACACGGCAAAGCCATGGAACGTTGATCATGCAACTGCCGTAGCGCTCGTTCTTGAAAGCCACGGTGTGTATTGGATGGAAGAGCCACTGCACCGCGGTGACTACGACGGTATGACCGAGCTGCGCAAGCGCGTGAAGATTCGTATTGCTGGTGGCGAACTTACGCGTGAGCCATATGAATTCCGCGAGTTGTTGCAGCGCGGTTGTTTCGATGTATTTCAGCCAGATGCCGTGTGCACACAGGGCATCACTGGTCTGGCCAAGTTTGCAAAAGAAGTTGCTGCTGCAGGAAAGATCTTCACTCCGCACACGTGGGGTAACGGAATTGGCGTGATGGCCAACTTGCACCTCACTGCCGGCACGGTTGGTGCCCCATTCATTGAGTTCCCATTTGATCCACCGGAGTGGTCAACGGCACGTCGTGACTACATCATGACCGAGACCATCGAAGCCGACGGCGAAGGTTGGATTCACTTGTCTGATGAACCAGGTCTTGGATTCACGTTGAACGAAGATGTCTTGCGCAAAACTGCAAGCGCACAAGCAACGTTTAGCTAGTTACATTGCAATTCGGTGTTCATGGGTGTACACGTTGGCTTTGCCATCGCGTAAAAACCCAACGAGCGTAATTCCCAAAGCGTCTGCGGTTTCTACCGCCAAACTTGATGGCGCTCCAACTGCTGCAATAAAGGCAATGCGAGCCATCACCGCTTTCTGAATGATCTCGAATGACAAGCGACCGCTACAAAACAATCCGTGCTTCGTAAGTGGAACAGTTTTTGCCATCACGCTTGCACCGATCACTTTGTCAACCGCATTGTGACGACCAATGTCTTCGCGAACAAGCGAGATATCTCCGTTGGCATCAAACAACGCAGCCGCATGCAATCCACCCGTGCGATCAAATGTTGGCTGAGATTTGCGCACCGATTCCGAAATGCGCATCAGTGTTTCTGCAGTAATGACCGGGCCACTTTCTCGGTCGACGGGTGTGGTGGCCTGCAGTAACTGATCTATCGATTCCGTGCCGCAAATGCCGCAGCTGGACGAGGTAACCATGGCGCGCCGTGCAAGCGCCATATCGAACCCACGCGACAAAGCAACCGTGACGATGTTGTACTTCTGCTCTTGACCTTCAACGAGTTCGCAATACTTCACGGTGCGCACATCGTCTGATTGCAACACCATTCCCTCGGTAAACAAGAAGCCAACAGCAAGCTCGAAATCGTTGCCGGGCGTACGCATGGTGACCGAAATCTGTTGCGGTTCCTGCCCTGGGCCCTCTGCCCGAATTTCCATTGGCTCTTCAGTTACGACGAAGTCAGGTTTACTGCTTCCCCGCCCGTCCTTAGTAACGGTGACCACTTTCCAGTCCGAGGCTTTGCGCCGCGCGGTGCCTGGAGTGTTACTCATGACTACAGGCTAGTTGTCATCCATAAACGCGCGCAGGTTGGCACTGTTATGCGGGTGACGCAGTC
>CANKVI010000115.1 GCA_947487095.1 Acidimicrobiaceae bacterium
ATGAGCTGTCCGTTCGTTTGTTGTTCGCAACAAACAACCCACGGGTAGGTTGCATAGAGGGATGATCATCGATTACAGAACCCCGCTTACAGACCAACTCACCGTCACTTATTTAGGTTTGCGAAACTTGATCATTGTTTACTTGCTTACGAGTCCACAAGATGAGCAACACTCCGATTATTTCAAGTGGGATGTTGATGAGCCCGCGGTCGAACACCGGTAATGCGTAATCACCAAACTGCAAACCTGAAATTGGCCACCAAAACATCTTTGTGTTCGTAAACGCGCCATCAAACACCAAGTGCAGGAACATGCCAATAACGAAGGCGAGCATTTTGCTGCGCGACTTCTTGCGTCCATACGTAATCAACATGACCACAGCCATGATCGCCACCATGGTGACCAGACTGTGAAGCGGGCCTGCGTGACCGAGAAACACTTCGATGGCATCGGGTGCAAGCGCGCCTGCAACAACTAGCCGATACGCAAACTTCTTATCGTGGAATACGAACCAAATGGTTGCAATGGATGTGCCGATAAACCAAAAGAACATGACTTCCTAAAATACGATAAAGCTGCCGCAATGCGGGCATTCAGGTAACTCATCTACAGGCATTGCTCGCATTGAGTTGATTTCGCCTTGCGAGATGTCGAGGTGGCACGAACCACACGTTGGCCCCGTCAAACGACACACTGCCCCATCTGGGCGATGCTTGCGCTTTGCCTCATACGTCGACATCAACGACTGTGGAACCACTAATGCCTGAGCGCTTCGCTTCTCTGTGAGCGCAGCGATCTCGGCATCAATCTTTTGTTTTGCAGAACTGAGTGCCATGGTTGCAGAAGCCAAGACGCTTTTGGCACTTGTTTGCATAGGTGCGAGTTCACTCTTCTTCAGTTCTGCAACCTCAACAACACCCATGAGTTCAAGCTCGCGATCGTCGAGCGCGCTTCGCTCGGTTGTCACCGTTGCGATCTCACGCTGCAGTGCTTCAGCCTCACGTGGTGCGATAACGGTCTTCAACTGCTTATTGAGCTTGATCAACTTGTCATCATGCTCGTGTGAGAAGCGATCAACTTTTGTAATTTCCGCATTCGCAGCAACGATCTCTGCATCACATGCAACAATTTGTGCATCAATTGCTGCGAGCGCATTCTTTGCTGCATCGCGGTCAATGGTTTCCTGCAAGTGACTTACACGATGCTTCGCTTGTGAAATTGCAATGTCTGTTGTCTGAACTGCGAGGAGATCTGACAACACAGTCATGATTAGCCTGCGACCGTCGTTACAGCAGAAGGTGGCAGACCATTGGCACAGTTGTACACCCAGTAAGCGCCAATTGGAACGGTGTTTACTGGTCCGGCTGGATAGCGATCTTTGATGTACTGCTTGCTTGGCGGCACACTCGATACAACAGCACCAGGAGTGGTGGTCGTTGTTGTGGTGGTTGTGCTTGATGTAGTGACAACAGGCAGTGCTGGCGGTTCAACCAGGTTCACCACAACGGTGTTGTTCGGCACAACTGGAACCGTAGTCGTATTCTTCCCCTTCGCCTGCGTCGTAGTTGGCGCAGGGATAGTTCCCGACACAACTTGGGCCAAGCACTCGTTGCCAGGCAGATAGATGCGTTGCGGAGAAACATCCGGGCGTGCCTCTGTTGCTGTTGCTGCTGGTGGAGCTGGCCAGTCCGAAAGTTCGTTAATGGGGATATCGCCAAGCGCTTCGTCCATCATTTGCTTCCAAATGCGGGCTGGGTACATAGCGCCTTGAATTCGCGCGTATCCATCTGCTTTCACAAACTCGGGAATGTTGACCATCGGCGTATACGCACGTGGGTCACCAACCCACACTGCAGTCGTTAGTTCACGTGTAAATCCAACGAACCAGGCATTCGTGTTGTCGTCTTGCGTTCCCGTTTTTCCTGCTGCTGGACGACCACCATCAAGTTGTGTTCGACGTGCAGTACCAAACTTCAGAACACCCTTCAACGTATCTACTGAACGCAATGCTGAAGCTTCCGACAGAGCCTGATCGGGATTCAATTCATGCTCGTAAATTACTCCAGTGGCATCTTCGATCTTTTCGACGAAATACGGCTCGTGGTGGACACCCAAGTTGGCAATGGTTTGAGCACCCGATGCCATGTCAAGCGGACTCATTTCATTTGCACCTGTCGAAAGCGATGCATATGGCTTAATGAGATTCAAACGTTCAGCGTCAGTTCCCCATTCAGGTTTTGGCAGGAAGTCCGAACTCATCATTCCGTACATCAACGCAACGACTTTGTCGAGTCCTACTACCTGGGCAAGACGTGCGTACGCACAGTTGATTGACAGTGCTGTCATTGTGCGAAGGTTTGATGCTGGCTGACTCACACCGTTTGAAATAAGGAACGTTGGTTCTTCGTCATTGCCTGGGTTTGGCAAGGTGCATGGCAGTGTTCCATCAATCACGTCGTCTGGCAACAGTCCGGCCTCCATTGCTGCCGCGAGAATAAACATCTTCACACTTGAACCAGTTTGACGTCTGCGCATAGCAACGTTTACTTCACTTACCAAGAAGTCTCGACCACCAACCATGGCCCGCACACCACCGGTTGCGTTATCAATCGTGACTACTGCAGCCTGAATATTTGCAGAATTCTCTGGCATTTGTTCAAGTGCTGCTTTTTCAGCTGCCGCCTGTGAACCCTTGTCAAGCGTGGTGTAAATGCGAAGGCCACCATAAAACAACTTCTTGTATCGCTCTTCGTACGTTGCGCCAAGAATGTCAGAGCGATTCAACAGATAGTCACGGACCGCTTCGGAGAAATAGGTGCGACCCGTATCTGTTGCACGAGAAATCTCACGACGATTGTCAGGAATTGGGCAGTCCGCATCCTCTACCGTGCGCAATCGAGGATTCTCCCAGCCCTTGCACGCAATGGTGGCTTGTTCTGCAGTCATCTCTTCGACTTCAACTAAACGACTGAGCACTTGCTTGTATCGGAAACGAGATGCGTCGGGTTTAGTAAATGGATCGCGAGATGAAGGAGCCTGCACCATGCCAGCAAGGAAGGCTCCCTGGTTTTGAGAAAGACCTTGCACCGAAGTGCCGAAGTACACCTCGGCTGCGGCCTGCAACCCGAAGGCGTT
>CANKVI010000116.1 GCA_947487095.1 Acidimicrobiaceae bacterium
ACTACGCATCAGAGATGTCGGTGAAGGTGACGGAAGAAGCCATTCAGATTTTGGGTGGATATGGCTACACACGCGAATACCCAGTCGAGCGCTGGCACCGTGACGCCAAGATTCACACCATCTTTGAGGGCACCTCAGAGATTCAGCAGTTGGTGATTGCTCGTGCAATCTCCGGCTTACGCGTCGAATAAAACTCCTGCAAATACGGGGTTTCAGGCTTGCTAGCTGCTGCCAGGAAGTGAATCGGTCTTAGGCGTCCTTCGGCAGAAAGTGACAGAAAGTGACAGTCTGGACCCTTTCGTGTGACACTCCGTCACACGAAAGGTCCGATGTTTTGAACACCTTGTGCTTGGTCTTGGCCACTGCATCAGGCTTCAGTGAAATAAAAGGCCCCCGTCGGTTGACGGGGGCCTGCAATTCACACTGCTTTGAAGGTTCCTCCTCTTGAGTCGAGCAATGTGGCTGCGAACGTGAGTAGGTCCCGCGCGTAGTCGGGTCGGGTGAGCGCGAGATTGCGTGCAACTCGGATGAGCACGCGTGCTGAGTGATCGCAGCGACGCCGCTTGAGTTTGAAGGGACCGTCTACTGCGAGTGAGTATCCGATGGGGATGAACCGTGTGGACTTAGCGTCGCATGCGGTGATTGCGATACCCAAGATGTCGGGCTTGATCTCGATGGGTGGGATCTCGGCATTTGGGATGAATCGGAATGTTGACATGATGACTCCTTTGGTTGTTGGACACTTCTGACCGTTGTGGCATCAGGAGCAGGCCAAAGGTCCCCTGGACGTTTTGGTTTTGTCATGAGCGGTGTGTCGCCGGGTCCAACGATCAGGAGTGTCGCCAGAGGTGTGAATACGACTAACAGGATGATGATGAGTGTGAGCATGATGTACTCACCGTTTACAACTGACCTCGTTTTGCATATAGGCGCACGGAGGGTATGCGACGAGGTGCTGACTGGGCATCGTCAGTTCAGATGATCTTCAACGCAGTCTTCACAGGAATGTTCGGCCATGGTGGATTGGTAGGCGACGATTCCACGCGTGGCGTCAAGCAGTGCGTCACGCAACGAGCCAGTTCCCGAACCATCGTCGAAAACTGGTTGATCGATGTCGTCCTGGAAAATGACAGCCGAACCAATAACCAAGTCAGTAGTCGCAATCGATGCAAGACGCACCCGACGTCTCTCCGGATGGCAACTCGGGGGTGTTTCACCGTCTTCGACGGGTGCAGCCCAGCCGCAGGTCAAGACGCCCAGGGCTCTGGCGCCAAGCAACGGGTTTCCAGCGATCGCACTGTCGATACGAGCAACTTCTGTCCCAATTGTTTCCAAAGCAACGTACACGTCGGGATACTCAGTGATGACCGTGCGACGGTCGTCGAAACCAAGGACGAACACAATGGCGTTCGACATGTCAAAGGGCTGATCTGTTGTGCTGATGTTGTGAAGTGCCTCGAGGGCGTGTTGTTGGATGTCCATTGTCAACATCGTGGTCACACGAGTTGGGTTGACATTCGAACAAAAACAGGTTGCCGGAACTTTAAGCGCATGGGAGTCGTTTTGATCGGGGGATGCGGCAACCTAACTTCTTGTCTTTCTCAACAGAATCGGGCTTTTTCGTACGTTCAGCGACAGGCAAGTGACCGAAATTTGGAAGCAGAACAAATAGAGCACAAAATATGAAACGTCAGTTCAAGCCGTTCAACTTCTGTCTGGTCGACATGGAGAATGGTGTCGGACGAGCTTTCTGCACCACCCGCTGCCTTACGTCGTGGCTTCGATGGTGGTCGGAAAAGATTGGAGATCGCTATCACCTCGGATACCCCACAAATCAGATTGCCTGCCAACACTGTTGGATGTGCGGTCAACGAACCAACTATGACGGGCAGTGTGTCCTTCATGACGACGGGTGTTGTCCTGAAAAAGACTGGTCTCATACCAGCGCCGCAATTGTCCTGTCACAAATTGTGACCGAAGTACTTTCACGACCTCTCGAGGATGCTGACTTTTATGTGATGGAGAAGGTTTACAGCGAACGGGATCCACAGGACTACCCATGGGAGTTGGCAATCAAAGCTGTCGATTTGATTCGAGAGTGATCTCGAACTGTTCACCGTCGAAGAAAACCGCCTCCCAGGACCTTTGGTTGAGTGGGGAAAAAACTGCCATCGAAGATTGGAAAATCAAATGTTTCATTTTGGGGAATCTTTCCCGAGCTCAAGAATTCAATTGGTGCCTGTAAATGTCGCCTATGCGTCATCATGCTCTTGAACTTATGACCCGTGTTGGTTGATGGTTCCATCACTATCACCCCTGGAAAACCAAAAACGTCATCTAATTTTTCCCCTGACAAGTCAGGAGCTCGAATCAAGAGGTTGTCCCGAAAGATTACTTTTGTAAGGGTGTCGAAAGTAGTGCGGTCATCTCCTTTGGACTGGAGCGCGCTTGGCCAACGCAGGAGAACTGCGACGGCTCGCTCTGGGAGTCCATTGGCCACCAGCAAGGTGGGTTCCACTTTTTGGTTATGAAGTGTCCAACCCCAAGCCGCTCGGATTCGGCCAGGGTCATACCGATCGAATGTGCCTTCTAGTTCAACCATCGTTGATTCAGGGATTGAAAAGATGACGCTGGAGTCACCATCCGCATGATCCATGGTTCCATAATGCTTCATCTCCCAAGTCATCGTCTCGGCGATGGTAATTCCGAGTTTGTTTGAAAGACTGCTGTTTGATGGCATGCTCATGTGAACACAGTACTAAAAGTGGCATCAATTAAATCTGAAATCGCTGTAGCGTTGTTCGTGTGGCTCATGTTGCCTGCGACTTCTGTGGTCATCCCACATGTATTTGCTGCAAGAGTTGCGGTGAAGAGTACCCGTGCGGGTGTCTGGATACCTCAAGTTCACAAAGGGTCGAATCAGTTGATTGGTCATCGGAATTAGAGAGCCCTGCCGAAAGTCGAGAGCGTCGCAGTTACGAGATCGATGCAGAATTCGGAGACGAGACCGAAAACTGGTTTCATAAGTGGAATGAAGGTCTACTGGACTGATTACCAAAAAGGGGTGCCAGACCGAAGCCAGGCACCCCTTCCGATCGACGTTAGTTGTCGATCTTCTCAGCGCGCATTCCC
>CANKVI010000117.1 GCA_947487095.1 Acidimicrobiaceae bacterium
GAAGGAAGCGCCGGTGGTTCTGTTCTCGTCACACTTAGCCATGACGACGATGCGTTGTATGTACGCGTGTTGAACAACGGCATAGGACTAAGCCCAACATTTGATTTCTCGAGTGCCACCGGACTTGGACTTTCGATCGTTCGCACATTGGTGACGACAGAACTTGCTGGAACAATTGCTATGCGCGCAGGCACGAAGGACGATGGCGATGCAACAGGTATTGCGGGAATGACAGACGGTCAGGGGACCGTGGTCGACTTGCGAGTTCCGATTACGAACTAGTTATGCAGTTGCGCGAGCAGCGCGGCGGGCAGCTGCCATTTTGCGGCGAATGTCGCGGCGTTCATCTTCTGAAGTTCCACCCCAGATGCCACAGTCCTGGTTGGTCTCAATTGCGAATTCGAGGCACTCGGTTTTCACGGTGCATTCTCCACACACGGACTTCGCAGCGGTAATTTGCTGGAGCGCTTGTCCGGTGCTTCCTACGGGAAAGAACAATTCTGGGTCAGTGTCTTTGCACAATGCTTCTTTGCGCCACGTGTAATCAGCGGATCCGAGGGCAAGGCTTGTTGCGAGAATTGACACGGTAGTCACCTTTGAAGTTCTTCTAGAGCCAGTAGGACGGTGTCACGATAGACACCGAGTGGGGCACTTTCAAGTGGTTCAAGAAAATATTTTTATTTTTTTATTGTGACAGTTTTGGCTGTACCCTTCGCCTGTGACCATTGCTCGTTGGGTGCCACATAATCGCAATAGCGCTCCTGTTCGGGCTCAAGTTATGGCTCACCGTGGGGCTTCAGCGGCTGAACGCGAAAACACAACAGTGGCATTTTCGCGTGCTCGAGAATTGAATAGCGACGGAGTCGAACTTGATGTTCGCTTATGTGCTTCGGGCGAAATGATTGTGCATCACAACCCAACGCTTGCCAATGGAAAAGTGTTAGGCACACTGAACATTGCCGACATTCCCGATCACATTCCAACACTTGCCGAAGCGCTTGATGCTTGCGCGGGCATGTGGGTGAACATTGAGATTAAGAATGATCCGTCCGAACCAGACTTCGACCCACAAGACAACTTGGCAACGCTGGTTGTCGATTACTTGCGCACGCGTGGTGCACCAGATCAATGGTTGATCTCGTCGTTTCGACGGGAAACTGTTGACTCCGTTCATCGTTTGTGGCCAGAGTTGCCAACTGCATGGCTGGACATGGCGGTTGCCGATGAAGACGCTGATGCGTTGGCGAAAGATTTGCTGAACTCAGGTCATCAGGCATATCACCCGTATGTAAAAACATTGACGCGTTCAGTTGTCGACACCATGCATCGCAACGGTGTTGCAGTGAACACGTGGACGTGCGATGACCCAACGCGAATGGCCGAGTTGGTGTCGTGGGGAATTGACGGAATCTGCACCAACGTGCCCGATGTTGCGCGTGGCGTTATTGCTAACGCGAAATAAGTTTTAGAACTCGATCGTTGGTCGCACAAGGCGAAGAGCCTCGCTGCAGTGCTTAATTTCAATTGAGGTGGTGTCACCCAAGTAGTCGCCGTCGAGTTGATACGGAAATGGCGCAGGAAATTCGATCTTTACGTTCTCAACGTCGGTTGCAATGTCGATTCCTGGTGAGGTTTCAAGCCCACCGCGACGCAGTGCCGAGTACAGCGTCTTCAACATGAGCGGGGTGGTCATTTTGCGGAACGTAACAACAACGAGTTTTTTCTCTAGCGATGCAGCCGACGACAAATGGATGGCGTGCTTGCCCACAAAGGTGTACGGGTTGGTGTTTAACACCACCGAAAAGAAACCGTTTGGAATTGCGCGACCATCAATGTTCATGGTGAAGTGCGGGTACTTGCGGTCGTACGCCTTGAACCACGAATACAACGCGGAGTAAGCGAACAGCGGTTGGCCAACAACACGCTTCAAAGACGAGCGACGCTCAACTTGTTCCACTACCGCGGCGTCGTAACCGATGCCTGCGTGAAAAGTGAAGTAGCGACCGTTTGCTTGGCCCAGGCTGACGCGCTCAATTTCATTGCGATCAATTCCGGCCATCAATTGCGTGAGCGCAACCATCGGGTCGTTAGCGATGCCGAGCGTGCGTACGAATACGTTTGTGGATCCACCGGGCAACATCGCAAGTGCGGTGTCGCTGCCGGCAAGACCGGTGGCAATTTCGTTCAATGTGCCGTCGCCGCCAAAACCCACCACGGCATCTAGCCCTCGGGATGCCGCGTCTTGGGCAAACCGAGTGGCGTGGCCGCGTTCGTTCGTTTCCACCACCTGCACGTCGTGGTGCTTGGCGAGGTGCTCATGGACGAGCACGGTGTTGCGGGGTGTGACGGACGACGCGAACGAGTTGACAATAAGGAGAATTCGCACGGGGAATGAATTTTATCGGTAAATCAGTCGGTACAGGGTTGGGTAAATCCTGTACTCATCGGTAACAATGGAGGGCATGAACATCGTCGTCTGCGTCAAGCAAATCCCTGATCCAGCCACCCCTGGAGCCCTCGATGGCTCCACCAACGCGTTGAAGCGCGACGGAAAACTCATCCTCGATGAGTCCGACGCATACGGCGTTGAGATGGCCTTGCAGCTCGCAGCAGCAAATGGTGGTGGCGATGTGAACATCGTGTCAATGGCACCGAATGGTGAAATGTCCGGCATGCGCACTGCACTTGCAATGGGCGCAGCAAAGGGAGTGCTCATTAGTGATCCAGCACTTGCAGGATCCGATGCACTCACCACGGCAAAAGTTTTGGCTGCAGCAATTCAAAAAATGGGAAGCGCTGACTTGATCATCGCAGCAACTGAATCATCCGATGGTTACACCGGAACAGTGCCAGAACAAATGGCAGAAATTCTTGGCTTGCCTTCAGTGACATTTGCAAAGAAGCTCACCATCAACGGTTCGAGCTTGCAAGCAAATCGTCAGACTGAAGAGGGTTACGACGAAGTGGAATGCCCACTTCCTGCAGTCATCAGCGTGACCGCTGGTGTTGTTGAGCCGCGTTACCCAAGCTTCAAAGGCATCATGGCTGCAAAGTCAAAGCCAATTGACACCTTCACTGCAGCCGACCTTGGTGTAACACCAA
>CANKVI010000118.1 GCA_947487095.1 Acidimicrobiaceae bacterium
CATCTTCAAGCGAATCGAAGTCAACGGTAATGCAATACGGCGTACCGATTTCATCTTGACGCCGATAGCGACGGCCGATTGCTTGGGTTTCGTCGTAATCGCAGTAATACCGTTTGCTGAGTGTCGACAAGATTTGATCGGCTAAAGGAGTGAGTGAATCCTTCTTCGATAGCGGCAAGATAGCGACTTGATACGGAGCTAAGCGCGGGTGCAACCGAAGTACTGTGCGTGGCTCGTCGTTAATCACGTCCTCGTCGTACGCAGCAAGCAAAAACGCAGCCATTGTGCGGTTTGCACCTGCCGCCGGTTCCACTACGTACGGAACGTAACGCTCGTTTGTCGCTTGATCAAAGTAATCAAGTTTCTGTTTCGAAAACTCTGCGTGACGATTGAGATCAAAATCCGTGCGCTGCGCAATTCCTTCAAGCTCTCCCCAACCCCAAGGAAACCTGAATTCAATATCACTCGTTCCGCTTGAATAATGCGAGAGTTCATCAGCCTCATGTGCGCGTAGACGCAGCATGTCCGCTGGAATACCTAAGTTGATGTACCACTGCATGCGCGTTTCGCACCAGTAGTCGTACCACTTGGCGCTTTCAGAAGGAGGAACAAAGAATTCCATTTCCATCTGCTCAAATTCGCGAGTACGGAAGATGAAGTTTCCAGGCGTAATTTCGTTTCGGAATGACTTTCCAACCTGAGCAATTCCAAATGGCGGCTTCTTACGCGAAGTTTGCAAAACATTCGCGAAGTTGACGAACATGCCTTGAGCTGTTTCGGGGCGCATGTACACCGTTGCGCCTTCGCCTTCGACTGGACCAGCATGCGTCTGGAACATGAGGTTGAACGCACGAGCTTCAGTGAAGGTACAACCCTTCATTTTCTGAGGGCAATCGCGTGCTTCTAATTGATCTTCACGGAAACGACGATTACATACAGTGCAATCAACTAGCGGATCACTGAAATTAGACAAGTGACCACTTGCTTCAAACACTTGAGGCGGACCGAGAATGGCGGCGTCGATGAGTACAACATCGTCGCGCTGCTGCACCATGCTGCGCACCCATGCATCTTTCACATTGCGCAACATGAGCGACCCAAGTGGGCCGTAGTCATAGGAGGATCGAAATCCTCCATAGATCTCGGCACTTGGAAAGACGAAGCCGCGGCGTTTGCAGAGGTTGACAACTTGCTCTAAATCGCTTGCGGGCATGTCTACAGACTACAACCCGACTAGTGACGGGGACTGAACATTGCGACAGACCTCAGTCGCCGTTCAATGTGATGTTCCATTGCCTGAGTCGCTAGTTGAGAAATTTCAAAACTCGCAGGTGATTCGGGCTGTGCAAGCGCAACATTCAGTTGCCCTCCAAGAACTTGCTGCAAAAGGTCAATGGCTGGTTGTGAAATGCTGATGCCTGTTCGGCACGTTCGACACTGCACGCCGCCATGAAAAATGTCAAAGGCGACCAGACCGTCGATCGAAGCGCAACCCACACAAGCTTGAACCTGTGGACTGACTCCCTCTGCAGCAAGCAACTTCCAGTAAAAGGCTGCGAGCATCACGGGCGATTCTTGCTCCATTAATGCATTCAATGCCCCGTGCAACATGCGGTACAAGTGCGGTGACGGTTCTCTGTCTTCTGCAATTTGATCTACCGCTTCAAGCATGGAGATGCCTTGGGTCAGCTTGTCGAGATTGTTGTGCAACCTTGCCGACGAATCAATGAGTTCAACCTGTGAAACTGTGTCCAGTTCTCTGCCTTTGTATAGCTGAACCTCAACATGGCTCATTGGTTCTAGCCGTGCGCCTATCTTCGATTTAGTCTTGCGAATACCCTTAGCCACCGCGCGAACTTTTCCGTGCTGCTCGGTCATCAGCACGACGATGCGGTCTGACTCGCCGAGTTTGTAGCTCCTCAACACCACGCCTTTATCGCGATACAGCGTCATGAGTCCACACCACCGAAACGACGATCTCTGCGCTGGAAGTCATTAATCGCTAATTCGATATCTTCAATATTGCAGTGCGGCCAATGCGTGTTCAGATACACAAGTTCGCTGTAGGCAAGTTCCCACACGAGCGATGGTGGCAATTGTGTGGGTTCTCCGAAAATCACAACAAGATCTGGCTCACACGATGCGGGATGCAATATTGCGGTTGCCAAACTCTTTTCCGTGACCTTCTCTTCGGATAAACCGTTTACTGCTCTAACAAACCTTTGTTGACCATCTGCACAAATATCGACGACTACCGAGGTTGTGCCGCGTAGCAATAACTTTCCATCCGTTAAATGAGCACCACAGGCTTGTCCAATTTTCATGGTGAGATCACTGTCCGTCTCTGAGTCTGAAATACCAGAATATGGATACACCGTGAGCCAATCGGCCCCAATCTGCTCAACCGATGCTTGCAATGTTGCGATGTACTGCGACCAATCCGAAGACGACATATTTTTCCACTGATCCAGAGATCCCCCGACAACAAGAACATGTCGTAATGATGAACCGTCAGCCACGTCACTATTGTCGCACGCCATCACTGCCCACATCAGTAAGGTGTTCGGCATGGATCAGGCGAATAGACAATCTCCCATCCATATCGCCTGCATCATGGACGGCAATGGCCGATGGGCAAAACGGCGAGGACTTCCCCGCACTGAAGGTCATACAGCCGGTGAAGAAAATCTGGCAGAAGTGGTGCGTGTCTGTGCGTCACGCAATGTCGGCTGGCTCACCGTTTTTGGATTTTCAACCGAGAACTGGGTTCGTCCTCCTGCCGAGGTGAAACACATTCTCTCGTTGCATAAAAGGCTGTTCGGGCGAATTGAAGAACTCAATGCCAACAACGTGCGAATCCAGTGGATCGGCAGGCCATTCGATGAACCGGGCTCAAAGACTCCAGGATTTATTCAGAAGGCAATTTTGCAGGCCATCGAAGACACCGCACACAACACAGGCATGGTGCTGACTGTCGCTTTTGACTACGGAAGCCGCGCAGAGTTACTGCGCGCTGCTCAACTTTCTCGAGCA
>CANKVI010000119.1 GCA_947487095.1 Acidimicrobiaceae bacterium
GGGTGATCAAACGCGAAGCGCTGCGGGCTTACAGGAGTGTCGCTTCCACTTGCGACAAAGTCATCGTACGAAATAGACCCCGGAGGAATATCTGTTCCTATGTTGCTGACGACAACCGTTTCAACAACTGTTGGTAGACCTTTGCGAATTTCGAATAAGCGATCGAGACAATCAAATTGTTTTCCGTTGTAGAGATATCCATCTACGGCGAACAACACCTTTGGTGCAATTTGTCCAAAGCGATCGAGAACGCCATTAGTTCCGAAGTCTGGAGATGACGATGAAAAGACTGCTCCAATTGATGCGGCACCAAGCATGACTTCGATGGCTTCGATGGAGTTTGGCAACCATGCAACAACACGATCCCCTGCAACCACACCACGCGCCTGCAGTGCTGACGCAATGGACGAAACACGCTTACGCAGTTCGTCCCATGAACGACTGCGCCGATTGCCTGCCTCGTCGATGGCAACAAGCGCTTCTCCGCCGCCACTCGTTGCCAGCATGTTCTCTACGACACTGAGGGCTGCGTCGGGGAAAAACCGCGCTGTCGACATTGGTGCGCCAGGCTGTGCCGCGATGAACGAGCGCTCTCCCTTGCGCCCAACTACTCCACAGTCATCCCACACCAATGACCAGAACTGTTCTGGCTGGTTGATTGACCATGCGTGTAAATCGCCAGATTCATTGGCCAACTGAGCAAAACGATTCATTCGAGAGTCAGCAATGCTCTCGCCTGTTGGCGTCCACAGGGCTTTGGCTACATCGGGCATCAGCACTAACCTAATGAAGCCGTTACGGGTATTGACAATTAGCGGTTTTTCAGACTGAGATCAAAGGGGAAATCATGAACTGGGGAGCATTCATTACGTGCGCTGTCACGGGCTCGGGAGAAACTGCGCATAAGAGCGACAAGGTTCCGGTCACTCCAGAACAGATTGCCAACTCATGCATTGAAGCCGCAAAAGCTGGCGCTGCTGTTGTGCACATTCACGTGCGCGACCCACGCACTGGTCTTGGTTCACGCGACACCGAACTGTACGCAGAAGTAGTCGATCGTGTGCGCTCCTCAGACACCGACGTGGTCATCAACCTCACCGCAGGCATGGGTGGCGACCTGGTTCTTGGCGGAGACGAAAATGTGTTGCCACTTGCTGCCGGCACCGACATGGTTGGTTCCACAGAACGCCTTGACCACGTCACACGCCTACGCCCAGAAATTTGCACGCTCGACTGTGGCACCATGAACTTCTCAAGTGGTGGCGACTACATCATGACCAACACGCCAAGCGTGTTGCGCAAGATGGCAAAAATTGTGCAAGACCTCGGAGTTCGTCCAGAACTTGAAGTGTTTGATACTGGTCACTTGGTAATGGTGAAGGATTTGCTGAAGGAAGGCCTGCTTGATGATCCAGTGATGATTCAGTTGTGCATGGGCATCGCATACGGCGCACCAGATGATCCGAACACGTTCATGGCAATGGTGAACCAAATTCCTGAAGGAGCGGTGTTCTCGGCATTCTCCATCGGTCGGATGCAGATTCCATTCGTTGCACAGTCGGTACTTGCCGGCGGAAACGTGCGCGTTGGCCTTGAAGACAACCTGTACTTGAACCGCGGCGAACTTGCCACCAACGGCAAACTCGTTGAGCGCGCTGTCAACATTCTCGAGAACATGAACGTGTCCATCATGGGACCAAAAGAAGTTCGCGAAAAACTCAAGCTCACCAAGCACGCGTAAGGACTCGACATGAGCAATATCCCTGGTCTGAAAACCGTTGGCCTGCTCGGTGGCGGAGTTATCGGTGGCGCATGGGCGGCACGTTTTGTGCTGAACGGTGTCGACGTGAAGTTGTACGACATTGACCCGCAGGCAACTCGCAAAATGAACGAGATCATGGTTAATGCACGTCGTGCATATTCCAAATTGACGCTTGCTCCCCTTCCACAAGAAGGAACCATCACATTTGTGAACACGCCAGAAGAGGCAGTCACAGACGTTGATTATGTGCAGGAAAGCGCACCAGAACGCCTCGAGCTGAAGCAGGAATTGCTCGCTCGCGCCAGCAAAGCCGCATCGCCAACCACAGTGTTTGGTTCATCAACTTCCGGGCTTCTGCCAACGCAGATCCAAAAAGACATGGTGAACCCAGAGCGTTTTGTGGTGGTGCACCCCTTTAACCCCGTGTACCTCATGCCGCTTGCCGAAATTTGTGGTGGCGACTTAACGAGTGAAGCAACCAAGTTGCGCGCGAAAGAAGTAGTGACTTCGGTTGGCATGAAGCCGCTCATGTTGAGCAAAGAAATTGACGGCTTTATTGCAGACCGTTTGATGGAAGCCCTATGGCGCGAAGCATTGTGGCTGGTAAACGACGGTGTTGCTACTGCAGAAGAGATTGACGACGCCATGCGTTTCGGCCCAGGACTTCGTTGGTCGTTTATGGGAACGTTCTTGGTGTATCGCATTGCCGGTGGCGAAGCAGGAATGCGCCACTTCATGGCGCAATTTGGACCATCACTGAAATGGCCATGGACCAAGTTGATGGACGTGCCAGAACTTGATGACGTGTTGCTGGAAAAGATTGTTTCGCAAAGCGATGATCAGGCGGGCACCGCAACCATCCGCGAGCTTGAAGCTCTTCGCGATGACTGCTTGGTTTCGGTTTTCCAAGCGCTGCGTGGCAACAACTACGGCGCAGGAAAAGTACTCGCCGAGTACGAACGCGAACTGTTCGGTCGCGGACCAGTGCCTGTGCTTGACCCGCTTGCTCCTTCGGTCTCGCACGAGATGATCATTCCTGCTGACTGGACTGACTACAACGGACACACCAACGATTCGCGTTACTCACAACTTGCGAGCGAAGCAAGCGACACGTTCTTCCGAGCAATTGGTTTCACTCCTGAGTACCTGGCATCAGGGCGTACGTTCTACACAGTAGAAGGCCACACTCGCTATCTTGACCAAACACATTCGGGCGACAAGATCAAGGTGCTTACTCGCGTTGCTTCATACGACGAAAA